>JAEXTI010000042.1 GCA_023406965.1 Chloroflexota bacterium | reverse complement strand
AGCGTCCGCTCGCTCCCCAGACGAATCATCTGTTTGGGGTGCAGCCGGCGCGACAACGGCCACAAGCGGGTTCCACCCCCACCGGCCATGATCACTGCATAGTAATGTTCAAGCATCCAAATCGCTCCGATAGTCCGCAAATGCTTCCCGGATGATGCTGTAATTCATCCCACCCATGTGGCGCACCATCCCTTTAAGCTCCATGATCGTCAGTGTAGCCGATACTTGGTCAATTGGCAAGCCAGATTGTGCACATATTTCATCAACGTGGAGAGGTTCACTCTCCAAAACACCCAGCAGACTGGCTTCCACGCCGTCTTCCGGCAGCATCAACCGCGCTTGCTGATGATGTTCGGCGCGTTGCAGGTTCAACGCCTCCAGAATATCTCCCGGCTCCAACAGCAGTTGCGCGCCATCACGCAGCAGGCGGTTGGCGCCTTTGCTCTGTGGCGCGTAGATACTTCCCGGCAAAGCGAAGACTTCGCGGCCTTGCTCGGCGGCAAAGGTGGCGGTGATCAACGCCCCGCTCTCCAATCCGGCCTCGATCACCACCGTTGCCAGGGTCAGCCCCGAGATGATGCGGTTGCGC
The DNA here is from genome assembly GCA_023406965.1 of Chloroflexota bacterium. The sequence continues at coordinate 6,150 of JAEXTI010000042.1, read as the reverse complement.
GGTGGAAAGTTGGTGCTTTCCGGCGGAGTGCCCGGTGGATAATCGCTGATCACCGCGCCTTGTTTTTCGATCCGCTCCGCCAGGCGCAAATGCTCGGGCGGGTAGATTCTGTCCACGCCACTGCCCAGCACCGCCAGGGTGCGCCCGCCCGCCTTCAACGCAGCGTCATGCGCCACCCCATCCACGCCGCGGGCCAGTCCACTCACCACCGTGATGCCATGGTGAGCCAAAAAAGCGGCGATCTCCTCGGCGGCTTGCCGCCCGTAAGAAGTCACTCGCCGCGTCCCCACAATGGCGACCGCCAGGTCATCCTGCGATGAAAAATCGCCGCGCGTGTACAACACCGGCGGCGGTTGGTCGATTTGCTTCAAACGTGAAGGGTAGCCGGGTTGCTCCCAGGTCAACACCCCGATGCCCAGCCGCTCGATATAGTTCCAGGCTCGCTCGATCAGGTTCTCGGCCTTCACCCGCCCCAGCCCTTCGATCAGCTTGGGCGTCAGGCCCGCCGCCAGCAGCGCATCACCGGGCGCGTCCCAGGCTGTTTCCAGGTTTCCAAAGAAATCTAGCAGCCCGCGCAGGCGGACCGCCCCAATTCCTTTTACCAGGTTAAACCCGACCCAATATGCCCTGGCGTCCATGCTCCCGATCGTTTACCCCCATTCCGGCGGGCGGACTTTCATCTCGCCGCGCTCCAGGTTAACCTCCAGGACCACACCCTCAATCGCCGGGATCAGCACTTCGTTCCCTTCAGGGGTGCGCACCACGTAAACATCATTGGCGCCGGTTTCGAGGATTTCTTCCAACACGCCAATCCCCTGACCTTGCTCATCCACCACGCGCAACTCCAGCAATTGGTGATGATAATACTCATCCTCTGGCAGGGGCGGCAATTCGTCGGCTTTTATGTAGACGCTGGTGTTGCGGTAGCGCCCCACCTCTTCAGGTGTCTCAATGCCTTTGAACGATACCAGCATCGCCTGCCCATGCCAGCGCACCGAAGCCAGACGGATGGCTTCGTGCTGGTCTCCCAAGAAGACCTGCCGGTTGGGCCGCATGCGCTCAGGGAAATCGGTCAGCACGTCCATGAATATCTCGCCGTGAATACCGTGCGGGCGGCGCAAATAACCCACAGCAATGAAGAAAGGCTCGCCCGGGGCGGGCGAGCCTGAAGGGCTGTTTTGTTCCGGTGTAGTGGAATTTCGCCGTTTCATCGCGGCTCAATCACGTCCAGTGAAACCTGTTTTTCTTCGCGAGCTGCCGCAACCTTCAACAGCACTCGCATTGCATTGGCAACCCGGCCCCCTTTGCCAATCACCCGTCCCATGTCGTCTCGCGCAACACGCAGTTCCAGGCGGGTTACGCCGCCCGGCGCCGGCGATTGGCTGACTTCGACCTTGTCGACTTCGTCAACCAGCGAGCGTGCAATGTACTCGATGAGTTCTTTCACGGAGTGACTCCTCAAAATGTCTGGTACTGCTGTAAACAAGGGGCTCCGACCTGACTCGGGATCGGATGCGCCTTGTTTACAGCAGCCCGGCAACCAACAAAAACTCGTTAGGCGGCTTTACGGTTAGCGAAATAAGCCTTGGACTCTTCCAAGAGCTTCTCAACCGGCTCACCGGCCTTGAAGCGGGCGAAGCGGTCCATAATGCCGGTGCTTTTCAGCAGTTGAACCACAGAATCACTCGGCTGGGCGCCGTTTTTCATCCAGTGGTAAATGCGGTCTTCTTTCACGTCCAAAGTGAAGGGATCCGTCAGCGGGTTATAGCTGCCCAAAATCTCCAGAAAACGCCCGTCGCGGGGGCTTTCAATATCAGCGGCGACAATACGATACGAGGGCTGGTGCCTCTGTCCGGTGCGGCGCAAACGAATGCGAACCATTGGTAGTACTTTCTCCTTCGTCAAATGACAATTCAATCGATCAAGTTGTTTCTATTCCGGCTTTCACTGGCGCAAGCAGCTTGAGGGAGCCGCGGGAGGACGCGGGATAAGCTGCTCCTGCCTGCGTTCTAGCCAAACAAGCGGGGCATACGCTTCCCGCCCGTCTTTTGCAAAGTTTTAAAGAGCTTCTGCGCTTCACGGAACTGTTTGACCAGGCGATTGACATCCTGCACTTCCGTTCCCGATCCTCGCGCAATCCGCCGGCGGCGGCTGGCGTTGAGCAGATCTGGGTCGCGCCTTTCCTTCTGCGTCATCGAGCTGATGATCGCTTCGGTCATCTTCAGTTGGCGTTCAGCATCCTTTGGGTCTATCGAACGCGCTGCCTGACCCATGTTGCCGGGCAGCATTTCGAGAATTTGCCCCAGCGGTCCCATCTTGCGAACCTGTTTCAACTGATTGGCAAAGTCCTCCAGGGTGAAGGACCCGCTCATCATCTTTTCGGCTTGTTCCTGGGCGGTCTTCTCATCGTAGGCCGCCTGGGCTTTCTCGATCAAGCCAATCATATCACCCATACCCAGAATCCGCGAGGATAAGCGGCCCGGATCATAAGTTTCTAATGCGTCAACGCCCTCGCCCACGCCCAGGTACTTGATCGGCACGCCCGTCACGCTGCGGATCGAGATGGCTGCACCGCCGCGGGCATCGCCGTCCATCTTGGTAAAGATCAGGCCCGTCAACGTTACCGTGTCGCGGAAACCCTGCGCCACGCGCAGCGCTTCCTGACCGATCATCGCATCCACCACCAACAGGATTTCCGAAGGCGTTACCCGCGAGGTGATGGCGCGCAGTTCACTCATCAAGGCGTCGTCCAACTGCGAACGCCCAGCGGTGTCGATAATCATCACCGTGTACCCGCCCTTTTGGCAGGTATCGAAGGCCTTGGCGACCAGGTCGGGCGGCTTGACTCCCGCCTCATGGAACACTTGCACGCCCACCGTCTCGCCTAAAGTCTGCAACTGCTTGACCGCAGCCGGACGGTAGGGATCGGCGGCGACCATCATCAAGCGCTCTCCCTGCGCGCGGAGATTGCGCGCCAGTTTGGCAGCAGCGGTCGTTTTACCCGAACCCTGCAAGCCCACCAGCATCACCACGCGCGGCTTCGCCCCCGAAAGGTTCAACGGAGAAGGCTCGCCCAGGGTGGCGATCAGCTCTTCATGAACGATTTTGACCACCTGTTGGGCAGGGTTCAAAGCCCGAGAAACCTCGTGACCCACCGCCCGCTCACGCACCCGCGCGATGAAATCTTTGACCACGCTGTAATGCACGTCCGCCTCGAGCAAAGCCAGGCGCACCTCGCGCATCACCGCATCTACGTCTGCCTCGGAAAGCTTTCCGCGGCGGCGCAGATTGGTGAATATTTCATCCAGTCGTTGGGTCAGATTTTCAAACATGCACTCTCGGTATCATTAACGCATGAAATTCCCTCCCTCGCGGGAGGCTGCGACACATGATTTTATCCGGTTGACCCCGTTTGGTCAAGTGCTTACCCAAAGCCCAGACCCCGCTCTTTGAGGCTCACCCAGCGGTTATGCCCGATCACCAGATGATCGAGCACGTCGATATCCATCAACTTGCCCGCCTGGACGATGGACCGCGTGAGGGCTACGTCCTCGGGGCTGGGGTTGGGGTCCCCGCTGGGGTGATTGTGAACCACGATCACCGCCGCCGCGCTGCGCTGGATGGCCGCGCGGAACACCTCCCCCACCCGCACGGTAGAAGAGTTCAACGAGCCCACATACAACTTTTCAATCGAAATCACCCGGTTGCGCGTGTCCAGCATGATCACCCGCAAATGCTCTTGATCCAGCGCCCCCATTTCGTAACGCACCAGCTCGGCGGCATCGCCCGGCCCGTGAATGGCAGGCCGTTCCTCGGGTGCTTCGGCCGCCAGCCGCCGACCCAGTTCAATAGCCGCCTTGATCTGCGCCGCCTTGGCAAAACCAATACCGTGCTGCGCGCAAACCTCTTCAAAGCTGGCCTTGTGCAATCCATGCAGCCCACCCAAATCCACCAGCAGCCGCTGCCCCACCTGCACAGCGTTCTCACCCGGCACGCCCACCCGCAAGAGGATCGCCAACAGCTCGGCGTTGGTCAACACCTGTGGCCCCAACTCTGCCAGCCGCTCGCGCGGGCGTTCAGTTTCTTGTAAATCGGTAATTCGGTAATACGAGCCGCTCTCGCGTTGTTTCATGCCAACCCCCAACAGTGAGGATGGGGTAAGTATACACTGAAATTTCACTCAAGTTCGCCAACCAGAGTAGCCTTCCCTGTCCGGGCGCACGGCGTGCGCCCGGAGGCCAGTTCTCACCCGCAAACAGATCTCCTGAACGGAAAAAGACAGACTTCCGCTCCCCTACAACTTCTGGCACTCCGGACAGAAATACACCGTTCCGCCCATATACGCCTCTTTTTCAATGGGCGTCTCGCAATTCACGCATGGCTGCCCCACCGAACGAGCATCCAGCAACTTCACGTACCCGCCGGGCTGGTCGTTCAAATCAAACTCCGTGTCTCTTCCGCCCAATTCCACCGCCATGCGTAGCGTATCCACCGTTGCCTCGTACAATGTATCTCGCTCTGCTGCCGACAGGCTGATCGCCTTCCGCCGCGGATGCATCCCCGCCCGGAAGAGGATATCCTGCAAATAGCCGTTGCCCACGCCCCACACCTTCGGCTTGGTAATCATGAAAGCTTTCAGGCTGGTTTTATCCTCCGGCGTGAGCTGCCCAAACAAACCCTCGAAATACTCCCGGGTGAATGCTGCGCTGAGAGGTGAAACCCTCCCCGGCTGCATCAAATTATGCGCGTCTGCTTGATCGGCGGGCAGCAGCATCGTCGCCCCCCAACCCTGAATCGAAACCGTCAGGTAGCCGCCGTCTTCAAAAGCCAGCCAAAACTGGTACTTCTTGGGCAGGGTCGAGGCGTCCCGGTGATAACGGATGCGTTCGCCGCCCTCGCCCAACAACAGCGCATAGCCCGGCTCCAGCCCCACCCTGATCACCGAACCGTGGTCGCTGGCCTCGCCGATCACTTTCCCCGGCAGGATCGCGGCATATTCCTCCGCGCTGCCCGAAACAAAAGCAAATTTGTGCGGCGAATTCCCTTGCCCACCTTCCACAATGCGCTTCCCTTGCAATTCGCGGTTGAACTGCCGCGCCAAAACAACAGCTTCCACAATTTCGATCATCGTTCCCTCCCAATCCTATTGTGTACAAAAGCCCCCCGTTTTTCAAGATGATAAACGGGGGGAAATCGATTTAACTTAGCGCTAATTAGAAATTTTTACCGGCGAGTGCTCTGATTGGAGGAGCTAGTCCCATCAAAGGAAGCACTACGCTGGGGTGTGCTCGGCTTGGGGGCCGCATTCAGGCTGTGATAGGTCGGCTCGGCAAAGCTCTGTCCGATCTCGGCAGGCTGCGCGTTGACCCGGTTGCTGTAATTGTTCACCGGTCGCCCGTACGTGCTGGTATTGTTGGCTGCTGCCGCCCGGGGCAGCGTCCGCGAGGTGTTGATGCCGGGGTTGTTGTTCAACTGGCGAACGGGCATCTGCTGGGGCAAGGAAGGCTGGGGCCGGGGGTTGAGCGGGCGCACCCGGGCCCGCGTGCCCACGTGCAGCACCCGGTCCATGGCCATCGACAGCGTCCCGATGATTAGAATGCGGATCACCCACACCATCAAGGCCACAAAGATCGGCACCACCGTGGAGATCAGCTTGGGATCGATCACCGAAGCGCTCTGCACCTGATGATTAGTGATAGCCATCGAAACGCCCCACCAGGTCAGCACCGCGTTCATGGTGGCCGCCAGGATCCACGCCCCGAACAGATACCAGACCTCTTTGGGTTCGTCCATACCCTGCTCGGGAGTGAACAGGCGGGCGATGCCGGCGAAGTCGATGCCGCAGAAGGCCAGGGTGAGGATGGTGGCCCAGCGCATACCCCCGAACTGCAAATCACCGAGCAGGTCGCGCAGGGCGTGTTCGGTGGTGGAGTAGTTGAACATCTCAAAGGCTGCCAGGGCGCCCAGGATGAGGAAGACAAAGGTAATGCCGGGGTCGATTCTGCGCAGCAAATAGGATAAGCGTTGGGAGAAGGAGCGGTTCATGGGTTTCCTCCAAATGTGTTCTACCGGATGGGTGATACGTCACCATTATAGAACAATCATTCTATTAAGTCAATCATTTTAGAAAATTGGTTCGATTATTGCAAC
>JAEXTI010000032.1 GCA_023406965.1 Chloroflexota bacterium | reverse complement strand
GCTCGGGCGCCGGCTGGATATGTGACTCGGCAACGATGAGATTTTCTTGAATCTGGAGCTTTTCAGACGAGAAGAAAATCTGGTCGTCATCCGCCGCCAGCAACACCAATTGGTCTTTCTCTCCGAGGGTGTAATTCATGGGCGGGTTCAATTCCACGCTGCCGTCGGCGCGCGCGATTCCCATGACGGCATTGGTCGTGTAAGCATTGAGCGCCTCGCCATATGACTTTCCAACCAAATCGGTATGACGGGTGAAGTAGATTTCATCACCGCCGAAATCCAGCATCTCGTTGTATACAACTGAGAGGCCAGACTGGCGACAGGTTTGGGCAATGACACGGGCTATCAGGTCGCCCACCAGCACCCATTCCACCTCGTCCTTGCCGACCACCTTCGCCACCCCGCTGTTCTTCATGTCGCGCAGTTCAGCAACGATATGGTAAGGCTCGCTACGCCGGTCAGGCGCGTGTGTGATGGCGAGGACGGTCTTAATCACCTCGGCGTCGGGGTCCTCGTCTTCGGGCGAAAGCACGATGATCGAACGGGCTTGATTGAGGCTGGCAATCTTCAGATCAGCCATTTCAATGGGGTTGCCCGTGCGGCAAACGACCCGCGTTTTGCCGGTAAAGTCAACTCGCTCGCGGATGGCGTCTTCCATTTCCACTTTGTCGTGTTCGCCAAGAATGACGATGCAGGCGGAGGGAAGGTTGGCGTTGGCGGCCATAATTTCGGAGACAATGGTGAAGACTTGCTCCGACCAGCCCAAGATCACGGTGTGGTTGTTCTCGATCACCTGCGAACGACCCTTGCGCAGTTCGTCCAGCTTGCCCTCGATGGCGCTGGAAAGGATACCGATCAGGGTGCTGATGACAAAGATGCCGCCGATGGTGACCAGCAGCATGAGGAGACGGAAGCCCCAGCCCGTGTCGCCGCCCATCGTGCCGGCGTCCAGCGTGCGCATCAAAGACAGCCACATGCCTTCGAGAAAACCAATCTGCGCGCCGTCGTCCTGGGTCAAACCAGTAAGGGACAAAATCGCCCCAGCCACGAAAATAATGAGCAGAGAGATAACTGCTAACCAGGCGATGAGGGCAATGGTGCCCTGAGAGAAGGTATTGTCAACCCAATACCGCAAGCGATCTTTCCAACCGATCTTTCCTTCCATAAAGTACCTCGATGCAATAAAATTTTCGCCCCCCAACAAGCAAAGCAAAGGGCCCACAACGTTCAGTGCCATTGGGGCTGCTCCATGTATTTGATCCTCTGTATTTACTCACCGAAGCTGGGAAAATTCCTTTTCACCTTTGGCGTGAGTAGTTACGATCCTCTTGAGGGGGAGCTGCGGCTTAGTTTAACCGCGTTGGGCCCGAATGGCAAGAGCGGCTTTTTGGGGATATACTTTCTCTATCCACTATGAACACCAAGCGCAAATCTCGCGGAAAACAAATCATCTTGGGCATCTTCCTCACCCCGCTGCTGCTGTGCCTGACGGGCGGATTGGCTTCTTACCTGATCAATCGCGGCCTGCCGACCGAGTCGGCGCAGGCGGAGGCGCTTTCACCCGCTGCCGCAACCCACGTCCGCGAGGCGCAACAATTGAAAGCCGAACTGGGCGACGAAGTTTGGCCTGGGTTTGGCAGCGCGGGCATTCCGCTCATGGTCTTCAACGAACACTACGCCTTCTTGTGCGGGATCGAGCAAGCCCCTGCCGGGTGGGAGCGCGCCGAAGGCCAGCCTTGCTTCCGCGGGGTCTACCCCAATCCGCAGGCCTTCACCCACGAGGTCGGCGGGCGCTGGTTTGGCAGTATGACCACGCAAGAGTATATGGGCATTCGCCTGCGAGAAGAAATTTCGGAACAACTGCCCGGGCCGCTGGCAGCCGTGTTCCCCTACGGGTTGATCACCCCCACTCTGGGCACAGAGCGTTATATCGGCGCGCTGGTGCACGAATCCTTCCACGCCTTCCAGGCCGAGACGGCCCGGACACGCTTTGACGACGCCGAGCGCGCTTACACTTTCGGGAATAGCTACTGGGAGAACGATGCTGCGGCGCGGGAGCAGTGGAAACTAGAAACTCAGGCTTTATTCGATGCCCTCCATGCGCAAGATGAAGCGGAAATGCGCAGCTTTGCCGCCGAGTTTTTGTCCATCCGCGCCGAACGGCGCAGCCAGACCCTGGCAGATGAAAGCCTGGTCTTATATGAGAAGCGCTATGAGTGGCTGGAAGGCATGGCGAAGTATGTGGAGTTGAATACCTTGCTGGCTGCCGCGCACACGCCCCACTATGTGCCCGATGCGACCCTGGCAACGGACAAGAACTTTCATGACTACTCCCAGATGGACCGTTTGTGGAAGAGCGAGTTGAACCAAATGAAACGACAGGCCGGTCTGGAAGGCGACACGCGCTTCTATTACACCGGCATGTCTCAGGGTGAACTGCTGGACCGGCTAATGCCGGATTGGAAGAGCCGCCTGTTCACAGAGGGCGTATGGCTGGAAGATTTGCTGGCAGAAGCGCTGCATTAGTCAGAAAATTGGTTCTACTAACCCCTTGACTCTCCCCTAAGGGGAGGCCGTATACTGAGTTCGTTGATGGCCTTCAACAGACGTTGGGGGGCTGCGCGAGCCCTCCGCTACCGGACAAGGAAGGAAGATGCTCAAGATCGGTGACTTTTCAAAGCTGGCCCATGTGACCGTCAAGACCCTGCGGTA
>JAEXTI010000569.1 GCA_023406965.1 Chloroflexota bacterium | reverse complement strand
GGCTGGCTTGATTGATCCATCCAGCATCGAAGACTACATCCTGCATGATGGGTATTCAGCCCTTGGCAAAGTGCTCACCGAGATGACTCCTGCTGACGTGATCGCAGAGATTCAAGCTTCCGGCCTCAAAGGACGTGGTGGAGCCGGCTTCCCCACAGGTCTAAAGTGGGGCTTCGTTGCCAAAGCTCCTGGAAACCCCAAATATGTCATCTGCAATGCCGACGAGTCCGAGCCGGGCACATTCAAAGACAGGGTGATCATTGAGGGCGACCCTCACAGCATCATCGAAGCCATGACCATTGCTGCGTATGCCATCGGCGCCAGCGAAGGGTATGTGTATGTTCGTGGCGAATACGCCCTGGCGCAAGAGCGCCTGATTCTGGCGATCGAACAAGCCCACCAGTATGGTTTCTTGGGCGAAAACATCTTTGGGACCAACTTCAGCTTCACAATTCATGTGCACTCCGGCGCTGGAGCTTACGTCTGCGGCGAAGAGACTGCCTTGATCGAATCCATCGAAGGCAAGCGCGGCGAGCCTCGCTCCCGCCCGCCTTATCCCACCACAAATGGCCTGTGGAACAAACCCACCCTGGTCAACAACGTAGAAACGCTGGCAAACGTCCCGCCCATCATTCGCCACGGTGCTGCCTGGTACAAGGCCATTGGCCCGCCCTCCAGTCCTGGCACCAAGACCTATACCATCATGGGCAACGTAAACGTGACCGGCATCATTGAAGTCCCCATGGGTATCACCCTTCGCGAGGTCATCGCCATCTACGCCAAGGGCATGAAGGACGGGGTCAACTTTAAACTTGCTCAAACCGGTGGCTCAAGCGGCTCAGTCATTCCTGCCAGCTTACAAGACACCCCTATGGATTTCGATTCTTTTAATAAAGCAGGAGTGTCCCTTGGCTCTGGCGCCCTCCTCATCTGCGACGAAAATACATGTGTGGTTGACCTGGCCCGGGTGTTACTGAACTTCTTCCGCTCCGAAAGTTGCGGAAAATGCACTCCTTGCCGGATAGGCACCCAACGCGCGCACGAAATCCTTACGGGCATCTCCGAAGGCCAGGGATACATGAAAGACCTGGACGAACTAATCACACTTGCCGATCACATGGCGACGCTTTCAAATTGCGGTCTCGGTCAAGCATCCGGCACTCCCATCCGTGATATTCTAAAATACTTCCGCGCCGAGGTCGAAGCCCACATCCGCTTAGGAGTATGCCCTGCGGGAATCTGTCCGATGCATGAAAAGACACCAACGCCGGCAAGTGCATAAGAATCTCTCAATAAAGCACCCCCGGTTCGATCGAACCGGGGGTTTCTTTACACGATTATCGAGCCTTTGTATCACCCATCCTTGGTGACAATTGGCAAAGTCCCCAGTGACGCATAGCACTTATTGGTTTGGCTCACAGGTGATAAAACCTTAAGTTAGTTGAAACAGGCAAGATCAGGCTTCAGGACGCACACCGATGATGATTGAACAGATGGCGGACATCGTACAAATTATTCAACGAATCCCTTGGTACGTTGAATTGGACCAGGTTCAGCAATGGCGCCTGGCTCAGATTGCCCGTATCTGCAACCTGCACGAAGACGAAATTCTATTTTCCGAGGGCTCATCAGACGACTGCCTGTATATCCTGTTGAACGGCGAAGTCGTCATCGAGAATTATGTCCCCACTTATGGCAAAGTAGAAATCTACACAGCCGCCCCGCTCGATATCATTGGCTGGTCTGCCGTCACCACAATGGTCCGCCAGCGCACAGGTACTGCCCGGGCCACGCAGCCAGGCCGCGTCCTCTGCTTTGACAGTGAGTTGCTCATGCAACTGTGCGACGAAGACCACGATATGGGGTACATCGTCATGCGCCGGATTGCCAACCTGATTGCCAGCCGTTATTTATCAGCCCGCCTGGAGCTTTACGAGATTATCTCTCGTCGACATTCGAAAGTGGACTAAAACCGATATTTCCGATCAATTCAGTATTATAATTGCTTCATGCATGAGCTTTCTATTACCGAGAATATCCTCGAAATTGCCAACCGCCACGCCATTCAGGCGAACGCCATCCGGGTGACCGACATTTACATAGTCATTGGCAGGTTATCGAGCATCGTGGACGACTCGGTCCAGTTTTACTGGGATTTTGTCAGCCAGAACACTATATGCCAGGGCGCACAGTTGCATTTTGAGCGCATCCCCGCCAGGCTCCTCTGTCTGAGCTGCCAACATGAATACACCCTCGATAGTGATCTATCGGCGTGTCCGCAATGCTCCAGTGCTCAAGTGAAAGTACTCAGCGGTGAAGAATTTTACCTGGACAGCATCGCAATAGAAGGGAAGGAAACGCAGTCCGCATGACAGCCAATCGCGTCACCGTAGTAGAAAAAATTATGAACGCCAATGATCAGATGGCGGACTTAAATAAATCGCGCCTCGATCAAGCCGGTGTTCTTTCGGCCAATCTAATGGCCTCCCCCGGTTCGGGAAAAACAAGTTTCATTCTTAAAACGATAGAGGCGCTCGCGCCTGATTATCAAATCGGGGTTGTCGAGGGAGACACTGCGCCCGTCACAATTGACGCCGACAAAATTCTTGCCGCCGGCATGCCTGCCGTGCAGATCAATACTGGCGGAGATTGCCACCTGGATGCGGTGATGCTCAAAGCCGGTCTCGATCAGCTTCCCCTCGCTCAATTGGATTTGCTGATCGTAGAGAATGTCGGTAATCTCGTTTGCCCCGCAGCATTCAACCTCGGTACCCATCTAAACATCTTGATTGCCAGCATCCCAGAAGGGGATGATAAACCATACAAATACCCGGCCATTTACCGCAATCTCGATGTGCTCATCATCAACAAGATCGATTTGTTACCCTATATCCGCTTCAACATGGATTACTTCCGCCAGGGGGTTGAAATGCTCAACCCCAATTTGACCACCTTCACAGTCTCCTGTGTTACCAACGAAGGGGTGGATGCATGGAGACGATGGGTGGCTGCCAGAATCGACGCGAAGAAAGCAGAATGCACGGCAATAAAACGGCATTAAGAATCCATGTTACAGGCATCGTTCAAGGCGTTGGCTTCCGCCCCTTTGTTTATAACCTCGCGCGCAGCCTGAATTTGACGGGTTGGGTCAAAAACACCTCTGCTGGCGTCGACATCTTTGTCGAAGGCTTACCGGACCAAGTTAACATTTTTTCTTCGCAGGTACGTCATTCCCCTCCTCCCCTTGCTCGAATCGACACCTTTCAAGAAACAACCCAATCCCTTGATGGCTACACGAATTTCGAGATTCTCTCCAGTCTCCCCTCTCAGGGTGATTTTATACCCATTTCGCCCGATATCGCCATTTGTCCAGATTGCCGCCGTGAACTTTTCGACCCGCCCGACCGTCGTTACCGCTACCCTTTCATCAACTGCACCAATTGCGGCCCTCGCCTCACCATCATTCGCGATATTCCCTACGATCGCCCAACCACAACCATGGCAGATTTTCCGCTCTGTGACCCGTGTCACACGGAGTACGAAAACCCTGCCGACCGCCGCTTTCATGCCCAACCCATCGCCTGTCCCACCTGCGGCCCGCACATCTGGTTCTCCCTGCCCTCGGGCCAAAGAATCGCTGATGCTGAAACAGCCTTACAAATCGCCCGGCAGTGGTTAGCTGAAGGTAAAATTATCGCGATCAAAGGCCTGGGCGGCTTCCATCTTGCCTGTGACGCAACCAATCCACAGGCAGTAGCAGCCCTCCGCAGCCGCAAGAAGCGCAGCGACAAACCTTTTGCGCTGATGGCTTTTGACGTTGAGGCTGTGCAGCGCCATTGCCATGTGACTGTCAAGGAACAACAGCTTCTTCTTTCCCACCAGCAGCCGATTGTTCTTCTAGACCGTCTCCCAACCTCAGCAGTTGCCGCCGAAGTGGCCCCCAACCTGACCACGCTTGGGGTCATGCTGGCCTACACCCCACTGCATCTCCTCCTTCTCGAGCCTGCGCCGGGTTTCCCCGATTTACTCGTAATGACCAGTGGAAATCTAAGCGAAGAGCCGGTTGCCTACAAAGACGACGAGGCTGCCCAGCGCTTAACGCCACTCGCCGATGCATTTCTCCTTCACGACCGCCCCATTCACACCAGGGTAGACGACTCCGTCGTCATGGCAGTCGATGATCGCTCCTACATCACTCGCCGTTCCCGCGGGTACGCCCCCGATTCGGTCCCCCTTCCAATCACCAGCCAACCAATCCTTGCAACCGGAGCAGAACTCAAAAACACTTTCTGCCTGACCCGCGATCGCTACGCATTCTTAAGTCACCACATCGGCGATCTCGAAAACCTCGAAACTCTCCGCTCTTTCGAAGAAGGCATCTCTCACTTCGAGAAGCTCTTTCGCATTTCTCCCCGCAGCATTGCCTGTGACTTGCATCCCAATTATCTCAGCACCCGATATGCCCTTGATCGCTCCCAGCGCGAAAACTTACCCCTCATCCAAATCCAGCACCATTATGCCCACTTAGCAGCCTGTTTGGCGGACAATGGCTGGAACACGACCGAAGCCGCCATCGGCTTGATCTTCGACGGCACCGGTTTTGGCACTGACAGCGCCATCTGGGGAGGCGAGATTCTCGTGGGCGGATATACGGGTTATACGCGCAATTATCACCTGGCTAATGTTCCACTTCCTGGCGGTGATCTTGCCGTCAGAAAGCCGTCTCGCATGGCCCTGGCGCATCTCTGGGCAGCTGGTCTAGATTGGGAACCCGACCTCCCCCCTGTTCGGGATTTGTGCTATGAAGAGCGCATGGTCATCCGCGCCCAACTAGAACGCCGGTTAAACGCGCCGCCCACTTCCAGCATGGGCCGCCTCTTCGATGCGGCAGCCTCGCTGATCGGTGTTCGCCACACAGCCACCTACGAAGGCCAGGCCGCCATCGAGCTAGAAGCATTGGCCGATCCTAGCGAGACCGGCGTCTATCCATTCGACTGGGATGGCAATCAATTCGATCCCGCTCCGCTGTGGACCGCGCTCCTAACGGATTGGCGTCGGGGAACCAAGTTACCCGTACTTTCTGCCCGTTTCCACAACAGTGTAGCCTCGATTGCGGTATCATTGTGTGGTGCTATCCGCAAAGACACATCCATTAATTCCGTTTGCCTGAGTGGTGGCGTCTGGCAGAACCGCTTCTTGCTGCGCCGAACCACCCATTTATTGACCAACGAAGGATTTATAGTCTTATCCCACAAGTCTGTGCCAACCAATGATGGCGGTATCGCCCTTGGCCAGGCCGTGATTGCAGCGTATGCCTCAGCTTAACCTTAGGAGTTGAACCATGTGCCTTGGAATTCCCGGAAAAATCCTTGAAATATACGACATGAACAGCTTGAGGATGTGCAAGATTGATTTTGGTGGCGTCATCCGTGAAGCTTGCCTCGAAGCCCTCCCCGATGCCAAAGTTGGCGATTATACGATCGTCCACGCCGGCTTCGCCCTGAATTTACTCAGCGAAGAAGAGGCCCAAGAAACATTGTCTCTCCTTAATGAAATAGCGGCTCTTGACGATGAGCTTGGACTCAATCCTCAGTAATCACCACCAGCATCCGCCATGCAACAATTTACCTCTCAATTTCGTGACAATTCCCTGGTAAAAGCAGTTATCCGTCAAATTCAACGCCGGCTGACTCGACCCTGGGTGCTTATGGAAATATGCGGCGGCCAGACGCACTCGATTATGCGCTACGGTCTTGACCAGCTACTACCGTCTCAAATCGAACTGGTTCATGGCCCCGGTTGCCCAGTCTGTGTCACCCCGCTCGAACAAATCGACCGCGCTCTGGCAATCGCCTCCCAGCCCAATGTCATCTTTACCTCATTCGGCGACATGCTGCGTGTTCCAGGCAGCCAGACCGATCTTTTTGACATTCGCGCGCGCGGTGGGCAGGTGAAGGTTGTTTTTGCCCCCCTCGACGCTGTCCGCATTGCCGAACAAAACCCCGACAAACAGGTTGTCTTTTTCGCCATTGGATTCGAAACAACCGCCCCAGCCAACGCCGCCGCCATTCTCCAGGCAAAAGCTTTGGGTTTAAGAAATTTCTCGGT
>JAEXTI010000135.1 GCA_023406965.1 Chloroflexota bacterium | reverse complement strand
TGTTGTCTGACAATTGACTTTTTAGCAGTTTGTCGTTACACTGAAAGGGATCCCTTCGCTCTGCGAAAATACCCTTTGTGGAGTCAGGAATGGCGACCCTTCTCATAAAAAATGCCCAACTCCTGGTGACGATGGACGCCCATCGTCGTGAGATTCCCCAGGGAGGCCTGTTTGCCCGAGATGGCCTGATCGAACAAATCGGCCCTACCGAAACACTACCACCCACTGCTGACCGTACCATCGATCTCAGTGGGTGTGTTGTCTTCCCCGGCCTCATCAACACCCACCACCATTTCTACCAAACCCTCACCCGCGCCGTGCCTGCCGCCCAGGATGCCAACCTGTTCAACTGGTTGACCACCCTGTACCCCATTTGGGCGCGCATGGAGCCCGAAGATATCTTCGTTTCCACCCAGGTGGCCCTGGCCGAACTGGCCCTCTCCGGCTGCACCACCGCCTCCGATCACCTCTACCTGTTCCCCAACGGCTCGCGCCTGGACGATGAGATTGAAGCCGCCCGCCAGACCGGCCTGCGCCTGCACGCCTCCCGCGGCTCGATGAGCCTCGGCGAAAGTCAGGGCGGCCTGCCCCCCGACAGCGTCGTCGACAGCGAAGCGCACATCCTGACCGATTCGCAGCGCCTGATCGAAACCTACCACGACCCGCGCCCCGGCTCCTTCTGCCAGATTGTGCTGGCCCCCTGCTCGCCCTTCTCCGTCACTGGCGACCTGATGCGCGAATCGGCCAAACTGGCCCGCCATTACGGCGTGCACCTGCACACTCACCTGGCCGAGACCGAAGACGAAGAAGCCTTCTGCCTGCAAAAGTTTGGCTACCGTCCGGTTGGGTACATGCAATCCGTCGATTGGGTCGGCGGAGACGTATGGTTCGCCCACTCGGTCTATGTAAACGCCGAGGAGATTCAGGTTTACGCCACTCACCGCTGCGGCGTGGCCCACTGCCCCTCCTCGAATATGCGCCTGGCTTCCGGTATCGCCCCGATCAAGGAACTCCGCGCGGCGGGCGTCAACGTCGGCCTGGGGGTTGACGGTTCAGCCAGCAACGACGGTTCCCACATGCTGGCCGAAGCGCGCCAGGCGCTGCTCCTCTCGCGCCTCAAAGAAGGCATCACCGGTTTCTCGCTGTCCAACGACCCCGCTCGCAAACTGATGACCGCCCGCGAAGCCCTCGAGCTGGCCACCCTGGGCGGCGCGGCGGTGCTAGGGCGCAGCGATATCGGCTCGCTCGAAGTGGGCAAGTGCGCCGACCTGGCTGCCGTGCGCCTCGACAAGCTCACCTATGCCGGGGCGCTGCACGATCCACTGGCTGCGTTGGTTTTCTGCGCCCCGCAAAACGTCGATTGGAACATCGTTCACGGGCAGGTGGTGGTTGAAAACGGCCACCATGCCCTGCTGGATATCCCCACCCTGGTGGAACGCCACAACCGTTCTGCAAAACGCATCTTGAATGGCTGAAACAAAACACATGGATTCCTTCCGCCTCACCGACTCCCGCCCGCTGGTTGATTGCGCCATGGGGCGCGTTCCCGCCGACCTGGTCATTCGCAACGCCCGCTGGGTGTGCGTCCAATCCGGCGAAATTGTCCCCAACACCGACATCGCCATTCTCGGCGAGCGCATTGCCTTTGTTGGCCCCAAAGCCACCCACACCATTGGCTCCGACACCGTGGTTATCGACGCCGCCGGGCGTTATGTGACCCCCGGATTGCTGGATGCGCACATGCACGTCGAGTCGGGCATGCTCACCGTGTCTCAATTCACCCGCGCAGTGGTTCCCCACGGCACCACCGGCATGTTCGTCGATCCGCATGAAATTGCCAACGTCCTTGGGCTGCGCGGCGTGCGTCTCATGGTCCACGAAGCCGCCCTCCAACCGGTGCACATCTTTGTGCAGGTGCCCTCCTGCGTCCCTTCCGCCCCCGGCCTCGAATCTTCCGGCGCCGAGCTGGGCCCCCAGGAAATCGCCGAAGCCCTCGAATGGCCTGGCATCATCGGCCTGGGTGAAATGATGAATTATCCTGGCGTATCTTTTTGCGATTCGGATGTCCATGCCAAGCTGGAAGCCACCCGCAAGGCCAACCGCGTCATCGGCGGGCATTATCCCGTGGCCGAGTTGGACCTGGACTTTCACGGCTATGTGGCCGGTGGAGCCATGGACGACCACGAAGGCACCCGCGTCGAGGATGCCGTTGCCCGTGTTCGCCAGGGAATGAAAGCCATGCTGCGCTTCGGCTCAGCCTGGCATGACGTGGCTGAGCAGGTGCGCGCCATCACCGAACTGCGTCTCGATCCGCGCAACTTCCTGTTGTGCACCGACGATTCCCATTCGGCCACTCTGATCAACGATGGGCACATGGACCGCGTGGTGCGCCACGCCATTGCCCAGGGTCTGCCCCCCATGATGGCCCTGCAAATGGCCACCATCAACACCGCCGAACATTTTGGCCTGGGTCGTGAAATCGGCCAGATTGCCCCAGGGCGCTACGCCGACCTGCTCATCGTGCCCGACCTGCCTTCCTTCACCCCCCAAACGGTCATCGCCCGCGGCAAGGTGGTGGCGCAAGACGGGCAGATGCTGGCTGAAACACCCGGTATTCCCTACCCCGATTGGGCGGTCAAGTCGGTACATCTGCCTCGCTCGCTCAATGCCGCCGATTTCAGACTGGTTGCGCCCGCTCACGAAGGCCGCATCCAGGCTCACGTCATCGGCGTCATCGAGAACCAGGCCCCCACCCGCCATCTCCTCCTGCCCGTCACGGCCCGCAAAGGCGAAGTTCACGCCGATTTGCACAATGACCTGGCCAAGGTGGCGATGGTGGAGCGCCACGGCAACAGCGGCCGCGTGCAGGTTGGGTTGGTTCAGGGCTTTGGTCTCACCGAACCGTGCGGCCTGGCCACCACCATCGCCCACGACAGCCACCAAATGATAGTCATCGGCACAGACGATGGCGACATGGCCCTGGCTGCCAATCGGCTGGCCAAAACCGGCGGCGGGCAGGTGGTTGTGCGCCGCGGAAAAATCGTCGGTGAGGTGGAACTGCCCATCGCCGGGCTGGTTTCCAATAAACCCGCTGTCGAGGTTGCCGCCCAGGCCGATACAATCCTGGAAGGGTTCCGCTCCTGCGGCTGCAAATTGAATAATCCGAACATGCAAATGAGCCTGCTGGGGTTAGTGGTTATCCCCGAGTTGCGCATTTCCGATCTGGGACTCGTGGACGTAAAACATTTCCGGGTCATTGACGTTTTGGAGTAAGCCCCTTTTCAGGGAAGGAGGCCGTCTTGTCACAATCTGCTGCCACCATCGCGCCGTACCATCGCCTGCAAGCCGTGCTGGCGGAATTAATTGCATCCACTCCTTCGGGGGGACGTCTGCCTGCCGAGCCGGAACTGGCTCGCCAATTGGGCGTGTCTCGCGCAACGCTGCGCGAGGCCATGCGCTCATTTGAGGGCCAGGGCTTGATTCGCCGCCGCCAGGGTGTAGGCACGTTCGTCGTCGGCAAGAGCGCCGTCCTGGATACCGGCCTGGAAGTGCTGGAAAGCATCGAGAGCATAGCCCACCGCATGGGGCTGGAAGTCTCGATGGGTGACTTGCGCATTCAGGAGATCAACGCCGATGCCGAACAGGCCGAAGCGCTCAATTTACCTGAAGGCACCCCTTTGATCCATGTCGGTCGCGTCATCCAGGCTCGCGGGCGCCCGGTAGCTTACCTGGTAGATATCCTTCCTGAAGACGTGCTCACCCCCGAAGATCTGCAACAAGGTTTCACCGGCTCCGTCCTCGACCTGATTCTCATGCGGGGCTCGCCTCGCCTGGCCCATTCTGTCGCCGAGGTTCGCGCTTATTCCGCTTCCGGCGAAGTGGGCAGGCTGCTCGAAATCCAGCGCGGCGACGTGCTGCTCATGTTCTCCGCCCGCCTCTACTCGGCCGAAGATCGGGTGGTCGATTATTCTTCCAGCTACTTCCTCCCTGGCTATTTCCGCTTCCAAATCGTGCGCCGGGTCGGTGAAGTCCGCCCGCTGGGCAATAACATTTATAACCACTCAGAAGGTGAAGAAAAGTCCCGAATTTGAGGTATTCGTGAGCTGCTTCGCACCTCACGAATACCTCAAATTCGGGCATCTTCCACCTCTATCTGTGCGGTTACTAACATTCAAGGATAAACCCTATGCTTGATCCAAAATCTCTCGAACAGGTTCAAAGTCGCGTCCGCGACGCCGAACCGGCCATCATTCACTTCTTTCGCGAAATTTGCGCGCTGCCCAGCATGAACTCGCAGCTCAAAGACGTTGGCGAGCGCATCTTGCAAGAAATGCGCGCCCTGGGCTACGAAGAAATGCGCTTCGACAAGATGGGCAACGTCTTCGGGCGCATCGGCAGCGGCCCGCGCGTGCTGGTCTACGACTCGCACATCGACACCGTGGGCATCGGCGACCCTGCCGATTGGTCCTGCGACCCCTTCCAGGGCAAGGTGGAAGACGGCTGGCTGTGGGCGCGCGGCTCGGTGGATGAAAAAGGCAGCACCCCCGGCATGATCTACGGCCTGGCTATTGCCCGCGACCTGGGCCTGCTGGACGGCTGGACCGTGTACTACTTCGGTAATATGGAAGAATGGTGTGACGGCATCGCCCCCAACACCTTCGTCGAAGTGGACCCCGGCGTGCGCCCCGATTTCGTGGTCATCGGCGAGCCCACCACCATGCGCGTGTACCGCGGCCATAAAGGCCGTATCGAGTTAAAGGTCACCGCCCGCGGCAAGAGTGCTCATGCCGCCAGCAACCACCTCGGCGAAAACGCCATCTACAAGCTCATCCCCGTCATCGCCGCCATCCGCGACCTGGAGCCGCAACTGGGTGACCATCCCTTCCTGGGGCACGGCAAGATCACCGTTTCCGACATGCATGTGCGCACCGCCAGCATCAACGCCGTGCCTGATGAAGCCTACATCTTCATCGACCGCCGCCTCACCTTTGGCGAAAGCAAAGATTCCGCTGTCGAGCAAATTCGCGGATTGGTCCCTGCCGAGTTGCGCAACGACATTATCGTCGAAGAGCTGTTTTACGACGAGCCTTCCTACACCGGTTTCGTCTTCCCGGTCGACAAATACTTCCCGGCCTGGGCGCTGGAAGAAGAGCATCCGTTGGTGCAAGCCGGGCAGCAGGCCCGCAAGTTGATCGGCCTGACCGAAACGCCCAGCGGCAAATGGGATTTCAGCACCAACGGCATCTATTGGGCCGGAAAAGCTGGCATCCCTAGCATCGGCTTTGGTCCCGGCGATGAGCGTTTTGCCCACGCCACCGACGAGCGTATCCCCTTGGCCGAAGTGGTCAAGGCCACCGAGTTCTACGCGGTATTGCCCGCATTATTGGCTTAATCAAATTCTGCGCGGCCAACCCGGCCCGACAGGTAAACTTTTTGGAGGCAAACTTATGCAAACATTCTTACACGGTCGTGATCTAATCGGAGACCTCGATTTCAGCAAAGAGGAAGTCGAAACCGTTTTGGATGTGGCCTTCGATCTGAAGCGCAAACGCGCCCTCAATGAAGCCCATCCCTACTTGCGTGACAAGGTTTTGGCGATGCTGTTCTTCTTCACCAGCACCCGCACCCGCGGCTCGTTTGAAGCCGGCATGGCCCAACTGGGCGGTCACGCAGCCTTCATCGACTCTGACTCAACCCAAATCTCCCACGGCGACACCGCCAAAGAGATCGGCCAGATCTTCGGGCGCTACTTCGACGGCATCGCCATCCGCCAGTGCGACTGGCAATTCGGCAACAGCTACATTAACGAGGTCGCCAAACACTCGCGCGTGCCCGTGCTCAACATGCAGTGTGACGTTTACCATCCCTTCCAATGCCTGGCCGATTTGATGACCATCATCGAAAAGAAAGGCCGCGATCTGCGCCGCCGCAAAGTGGTCGTCTCCTGGGCCTATGCCGCTTCGTACAGCAAGCCCATCTCCGTGCCCCAATCGCTCATCTTGCAGCTCACCCGCTTCGGCTGCGATGTCGTCCTGGCCCACCCACCGGAGTTCAAGCTCATGCCCGAGATCATGGATCAGGCCCGCGAGAACGCCCGCAAATACCAGGTCGGCTTTGAAGTGACCGACAATATGGACGAAGCCTTCAAAGACGCCGACGTGGTCTACCCCAAGTCGTGGGGGCCGCTGGTCACCACCACCGGAAAAGAAGAAGGCAAGGCCCTCATCGAGAAATACCGCAGTTGGATCACCGACCAGCGCCGCATGAACCTCACCAAAGACGATTCTATCTATATGCACTGCCTGCCTGCTGACCGCAACCTGGAAGTGACCGACGAGGTCATCGATGGGCCGCATTCGGTGGTTTACGACGAAGCCGAAAACCGCTTGCATGCTCAGAAAGCCGTCATGGCCTTAACTATGGGCTAAAGTTGGTTCGGATCAGTTTGGTACCGAATAACCTTTTGATTTGGTAGGAGAAACCATGACCCAAAAGAAGACAGCAGTCATTGCCATTGGGGGCAATTCGCTGATAAAAGACAACGCCCATCAATCCATCGAGGACCAGTACCAGGCGGCCAAAGACACCACCTTCCACATTGCCGATATGATTGAAAACGGCTGGAACGTTGCCATTGGCCACGGCAATGGCCCACAGGTAGGCTTGATCTTGCGTCAATCCGAAGTCGCCGCCAAGGCCGAAGGCATTCCCGAGACGCCCCTGGACGTATGCGGGGCGGAAAGTCAGGGCCTCATCGGTTACCTCCTCCAGCAAAACCTGCAAAACGAGCTCTTCCAACGCAACATCAAGCAAAATGTCGCCACCATCATCACCCAGGTGCTGGTCGATGTCAACGACCCGGCCTTCCAACACCCCACAAAACCCATCGGCGGGTTCATGGGCCAGGAAGAAGCTCTGCGCAAGAAGAGCGAGCTGGGCTGGTCGGTGGTGGAAGACGCCGGGCGCGGCTGGCGCCGCGTGGTCGCCTCGCCCCTGCCCCAAGAAGTCGTCGAGCTTGACACGGTCAAGGCCCTCATCGCCACCGGGATCATCGTCATCACGGTGGGCGGCGGCGGCATTCCGGTCATCGACCCCGGCGACGGCAACTACATCGGCGCCCCTGCCGTCATCGACAAGGATTTCGCCTCCAGCCTGCTGGCCCAGGCGATTAACGCTGACCTGTTCATCATCTCCACTGCCGTGGAAAAAGTGGCCCTGAATTTCGGCAAGCCCAACGAAAAACTCCTGGACCGCATGACCGTGGCAGAGGCCAAACAATATATCGAAGAAGGGCATTTCGCCAAAGGCTCCATGCTGCCCAAGATTCAGGCCATCCTCCGCTACCTGGAAAACGGCGGCAAAGAGGCCCTCATCACCACACCCGAAAACATCGGACGCGCCCTGAAAGGCGAAACAGGCACCTGGGTGGTGCCTTAGACAGGTATCTCTAAACCCTAAGGGTCTTAAAGACCCTTAGGGTTTTCTGCTAACTCTTTGGGGTTTCGTACTATCCGGTCCTGTTTAGACAACCTCCTCAAAAATCATGACTTTTGTCACCCGGCGAATCCGTTCTATGCCAAAACTTTCGGTGTACAATACACACAGGCAGTCGCCCTCGTGGAAAACGATCCACTTTCCACGGTCAAGGCGGCATTTTCAGTTTCATGATTGAATGAGAATCTGAAGTTCGCTCATGAGAAACTTTGTAAGGAGGTGAGTCCTAGTTAAGTTTTTCAAGCCTGTTGTCTGGTTGAGTGTTCCTTACTTTCCGTTTTTCGCACATTGGAGGAGAATTATGTCTAAGTTTGCAGCAATGCGTGTTCTGGCCGTTGTAATGCTTTTTGCGTTCGTATTGAGCGCCTGCGGCCCCAAACCCGAAATGGTCGGATCTTTCCAAATCCCCGATGTCCAGAAGGGCAAGTTCAACATCGGTATGGTATTGATTGGCCCACATGACGATGGCGGCTGGTCACAGGCTCACTACGAAGGCCTGGAATACGTCGCTCAGAACGTTGAAAATGTGCACATCGCCTACATCGAGAACGTTCCTGAAGGCGCTGACTCCGAACAGGTCTTCCGTGCTCTGTCGCGCAAGGGTTTCGATCTGATCTTCGGCACCTCCTACGGTTTCATGGACCCCATGGAGACCGTGGCGGCTGAATTCCCCGACACCATGTACATCCACACCAGTGGCATCAAAACCAACGGGACCAACTTCGGCAACCTGTTCGGTGGCATGGAAACCATGAAGTACCTCGCCGGTATGCTGGCGGGCGCCCGCGCCAAAATGGACGGCAACCCCAAACTCGGCTATATGGCTACCTTCCCCATCCCCGAAGAACTGCGCCTGGGCAATGCCATCGCCCTGGGCATGCGCAAAACCTGCCCCGAGTGCACCATGGACGTCCGCTGGATCAACACCTGGCATGACCCCGTGATCGAGAAGGAAGCTGCTGCGTCCTTGTTCGACGCCGGCGCTCAGGTTGTCTTCACCGGCGCCGATACCCCCGCCGTGGCCGATGTGGCTACCGAGAAGGGTAAGTGGGGCGTGACCTATGACTGGTCCGGCTCCTGCAAGGCCGAACGCTGCCTTACTGCCCCGTACTGGAACTGGGGTCCCGTGTATGCCGACATCGCCGAGCGGGTCATCGCCGGAACCTACGTTCCTGGCTTTGATTACTTCGATGCCGAGACCGGCGCGTTGGGCCTGTACGGCTTCATGGAAGGCGAAACGATGACTGCCGGCGTAGCCGAGCTGCCCGCCGAGGTGGTCGCTGAGGTCAAAGACCTGGTCGCCAAGTCGCTGACGGGTGAGTTTAACCGCTTCGACGTCTTCATGGGCCCGATCAATGACAACGCTGGCAACGAAATCGTTCCTGCCGGTTCGGCGCTTGAGCAGGCTGACCTTGACCAGTTCCCCGAATACGGCCTGGGCTGCACCTACTGCATGAAGTGGTGGGCCGAAGGCATTACCGCTGAATTGCCCTCGGGTAACTAATCCCTTGAGGATTCTGTTGTAAGCATGTAAGCTCGACGCCACATAGACGGGCTGGTCCATCCAAATCGTTTATGTGGCGTCGAAATTCAAGATCGCAGATCGAAAACTTACTCGTACGTTGTAACAAGAGGCCCTATGGACGACCAACCCACTCCATCCTCTCTCCCCGAAATCGTTGTGCAAATGCGCGGAATCGTTAAACACTTCCCGGGCGTTGTAGCCAACGATCACGTTGACTTTGAATTGCGTAAAGGGGAAATTCATGCCCTGTTAGGGGAAAATGGGGCGGGAAAAAGTACGTTGATGAACATCCTGGCCGGTTTGTACCATCCCGATGGTGGGTCCATCCTGGTCAACGGAAAACCGGTCGCCTTCTCTTCGCCGCGCCCCGCCATCCAGGCCGGCATCGGCATGATCCACCAGCATTTCATGCTGGTACCTTCCCAAACGGTCGCCGAAAACATTCTTCTCGGACTGGACGAGCCGCGCTTCTTCATGCAATTACCCAAATACGAGCAGGAAATTGCCAAACTGAGCGAGCGCTTTGGCCTCAAGGTTGACCCCCGCGCGCACGTCTGGCAGCTTTCGGTGGGCGAGCAGCAGCGCGTTGAAATCCTCAAAATGCTGTACCGCGGCGCGAACATCCTCATCATGGATGAGCCCACCGCTGTTCTGGCCCCCACTGAAGTAGACGAACTCTTTAACACCCTGCGGGCAATGGTTGCCCAGGGCAAATCGATCATTTTCATCAGCCATAAGCTGCACGAGGTTTCGCAAATAGCCGACCGGGTCAGCGTCCTGCGGCGCGGTGTCAGCACTGCATCCGGCGTTGAAACCCGCTCGATGACCAAAACCGACCTGGCCCGCCTGATGGTTGGGCGCGAGGTCATCTTTAGCCTGGAGAAAAAACCCTGCCAGCCAGGCAAAGTCGTTTTACAACTGGAAGATTTGTGGGCCGAAAACGACAAAGGCCTTAAAGCTTTACGCGGTTTATCCCTGCAAGTGCGGCAGGGCGAAATTGTCGGCCTGGCCGGCGTTGCCGGAAACGGCCAGCGCGAGCTGGCTGACGTAGTCACCGGGCTGCGTAAGGCCGAAAAAGGCCGCGTGCTGGTCGATGGGGATAACATCACCAACCGCTCCGTCAATACCGGCATCCACCATGGCGTTTCGCACATTCCCGAAGACCGTACCCACGTTGGCAGCGCCCCCAATTTGAGCGTTACCGACAACGTGATCATGAAAAAGTACAAACATGCGCCCATCGCCCGCGGCTGGATGATGAACACTATCGCCGCAACCAATTACGCATCGGAATTGAAGCAAGCCTACGAAATTATTGCCCCTACCCTGGATACCCCCGTGCGGCTGCTCTCCGGCGGCAACCTCCAGCGAGTCATCCTGGCGCGTGAAATCTCCAGCCAGCCCGCTCTGATGATCGCCATGCAGCCCACCCGCGGGCTGGACGTCGGCGCCATTGAAGGCGTTCACCGCCTGCTGCTGGCCCAGCGCGACGCAGGAGCCGCCATCCTGCTCATCTCGGAAGAATTGGAAGAACTCATTGATCTCAGCGACCGCGTGGCAGTTATCTATGAAGGAGCCATCATGGGAGAGGTTACCGACGGCAACGTCCAGCACATTGGCCTGATGATGACCGGCGTGCGGCAGGATCAACTCGCCGATCACATGGAGGTCGCCCATGAATAAGCTCCTCGAACGTCTGCCTTTCCGTGTTGTACTGGAGCCTCGCCTGGTGCAGCCGCCGCGCTGGTATCCGTGGGTGCTGTCGTTGCTTTCGGTAGTGGTGGCCTTGCTCATCGGCGCCATCGTCCTGGCATTGGCGGGTGGCAATCCCTGGGCGTCTTATGCTCACATCGCCCGAGCCTCTTTTGGCAGCATTGGTGTCTTCTCCGACACAATGGTCAAAGCCATCCCTCTCATTCTGGTCGGCCTGGCCTGCACGCTGGCCTTCCGGATGAAGTTATGGAACATCGGCGCTGAAGGGCAGTTTTTCATCGGCGCCTTCGGGGCCAGCGCAGTAGTGCTGCTGCCGGTTTTGCCCGAAGACGCGCCGCGCTGGCTGTTTATCCTCACCATGATCGTCTTTGGCATGGCCGCGGGCGCCATCTGGGGCTTCATCCCCGGTTTTCTCAAGGCTCGTTTCCAGGTCAACGAGATCATTTCCACCCTCATGCTCAACTACATCGCCATCTCCTGGAACAACTACTTCATCTTCGCGGTCTGGTCGGATGGCGGCTTCCAGATGTCGAAAGTCTTCCCGCGCAACGCCTGGCTCCCCCGCCTGACCGATTACGCCGAGTCCATTCCCCTCTTCCGTGGGCTCACCACCCACTTCGGGCTC
>JAEXTI010000114.1 GCA_023406965.1 Chloroflexota bacterium | reverse complement strand
CGCCAACCAGCCCCCGATCCAAACTGTAACGGCGCTGGAGGGCGCCGGAGGCGTATCCGGACATGGCGAAAGGCACCATTTCTTTGTCGTTGGTCATGAGCAAGATGGTGGCATGGTCGGCAATGTGGGCCGAACGCAGACCATCTGCGACCGCATCCATTGCCTCGGACAATGACCCGGCTGTGGTGGCGGTAGCGGTGACCTGGTGCAACAGGCGGTGTTTTCTCAGCATATCCTGGGTGCTGGTGAACTGGTCGGCGTTGTTGATGGCGACGGCCAGTTGATCGGCCAGGATGCTTAAGATGCTTACGTCGGTGGGTGTGAACACCCCCGGTTTGTTGCTTTGCACGTCCAGGGCGCCCAAAACGCGGTCGCCGATGGTGAGCGGAATGGCCATTTCGGCACGCGTGTCGGGCAGCAGCGGGTTGGGGAAGTGCGTGGGGTCGTCGCGAACGTCATGGACGATGAGCGCTTCGGCTGTTTTTGTTGTCTGGCCGACGATGGAACGCGAACCAACGGCCAGTTTGTGCCCCGACGCTTTCATCTGGCGACCGGCTTCTCCGGTCGATTCGCGCAGGACGGCGTATTCACCTACCGCGTCGAGCAGGAAGATGGAGGCGTGGTAATAACCAAACCGGTCGCGGATCAACTCGACCGATTTGTGCAAGAGTTCGTCTACGTCCAAAATGGAAGAGGAGTCGCGGGCAATTTCGGCGGCGATGAGGATTTCATCGGCGCGCTGGCGGGCGACGGACTCGGCGGTTTTAATTTCGGTGATATCGCGGCGGACGCTGAGCAGGCCGGTGGGGGAGCCGCTGGGAGAGAGGATGGGGATGCGCGAGGTGAGGAACCAGAATTCGTCCTCGTTATGCTGGATGCGTTCCACCGAGCCGTAGTTATCTCTACCGGAGTGCATGGCGGCCTGGTCTGTCTCGGCGATGCGGGCGGCTTCACCTTCGTTGAAGATGTCGAAGTCGGTCTTGCCGATCAAGCTTTCGGCGTCCTGGTCAAATTGTGAAGCCAGGGCCTGGCTGACTCGCTGGTATTTGCCTTCGAAATCCTTGATGGCGATGACGTCGGGGGTGTTTTGCAGCCAGGTGTTGAGCAGGTTGCGCTCGGCGTCGTAGGCGCTGATGGCCTCCTGCATTTCATCGAGGAGTTGAGCGTTGCGGATGGTGGTGCCGATTTGGCTGGCCAGGGTGGTGATGAGGTTGAGATCGGGCTGGGTGAAGCGATCCTCGGCCTCGAGGTCCTGCACCACCAGCGCGCCGACCAGGTCACCGGCCACGATGAGGGGAATGCCCATCCAGGATTTGGCAGGCCTGCCCACGAAGCGGGCGCCCAGTTCACGGGCCTTTTGCTCTGTGTTTTGGGTGAGCATGAGGGGCTTGCGGTTTTTAATGACGTGGGAGGTCAGGCCTTCGCCCAGGGGGAAGGGGTCATAGCTGGTGATTTCGCCGGACTCGTAGGCGTAGGGGATTTCGATCAGTTCGGTTTTGGGGTTGTAGAGGGTGATGGCGAAGCTGAGATCGTCGCCCAAGGTCTGCATGATCTGCTGGTGCAGCACATGGTAGAGGCGGTCGAGGTTCGTTTCGGCTGAGGTGGCCTGGCTGAAGTTGGCCAGCAGTTGCAACTCGGACAAACGGTCCTGGAGGGTGCCCATGACCGTAAAGCGATCGAGGGAGGTGGTGATGACTTCGGCCAGGTTGGAGAAAGGTTGGAGAATCTCTTGCCCGGCGCGATCTTCGGCGCGGAAGCCCAGGATGATGATCTTGGCCAGCTTGCCGGTCTCAAAGGAAGGGAAGATGGCGGCGGACTTGCAATTGCGGCGCAGGAAGAAGGAGAGGATGTTGTCGAAGTCGTTGGGTTGGGCAATGTTATCGACAAACACCATTTCGCCGGGGGTCAGGCCCTGGATGATCTTTTGGGCGGGGATGGAGATGGAGCGCAAGCCTTGGTCCACTTTGTTGGCGTTGACGTCATACAGGTGCAGAACGCGCAGGTTGCCGTCTTCCAGAGAAAGGTAGGCGTTGGTGCGCGGGATTTTCGGCAGCATTTCGACGAGCAAGCGGTCAATGTCGGCTTTTTCCCGCGATTGGGTGATCTGGCGGGTGACTTTGTAAAGCAACGAGGTCTCTTCAAGGTCCACCTGGGCGGTTTCGAGCAGGCGGATGTTTTGAATGGCGCCCGCCACCTGGTTGGCCAGAGTCTGCAAGACGAAGATGTCGTCGGGTGAGAATGAATCGGGCTGGTTGGCGCGGATATCAAGGACGCCCAGCACCTGCGAGCCGGCCGAGATGGGGATGGCTGCCTGGCTGCGCGTGTCGGGGACGACCTCATCGAAGCGGTAGGAGGGGTCCTCTCTGGTGTCTTGAATGATGCGCGGTTGATTGTTGCGGGCCGCCATGCCCACGGGCGAAGGATCGCCAACGGGGATGCGTTCGCCTTTTTCCATGCGCTTGAGGCCAATTTCGCCGCTGGCTTTGCGCAGGGTGATGTAGATGCCGTTGGCTTCGGTCAGGTAGATGGAAGTGTGATGGTACCCAAACCGCTCGTTGACCAGTTCGGCGGTGCGTTCGAGGGTGTCGCCAAGGTTGCTGGTGGAGATGGCCATTTGGGCCACTTCTGAGGCGGTGCGCAACTGGCTGGTGCGGTGTTCAACCTGCTGCTCCATGGTCTGGTAGAGGGTCTCGTACTCGTCGGCCATCTGGTTCATGGAAGCGCTGAGCAACCCAATTTCGTCTTTCCGCTGGATGGAGGAAGAGCGGGTCGAAAGGTTTCCGTCGGCGAGGCGCCGGGCGACCTCGGTCAGTTGAAGGATAGGCTCGACCACCTGCTTTGTTCCAACGTAGATCACGAGCCCCGCTAAAGCCATGACCAGAAATAGAACAACTGCCGTGACCGGCTCGATCAGGCGGATGTCGGAGCGAATGGCGGCGACTGGGACTTCCATAATCAACCAGGCGTCGATTTCTGGGTAGTAACGGGTGTAGCCAAACACGTCGATGCCGTTATAGGAGTTCAGGCGGAAAATTCCGCTGGCGTCGCCGCCCTGGCGGAGTTTGCTGATATGTTGCGTGACCTCACGGTTGATCGGGAAGGATTGGGCGGTTGTGGCGGATTCGCTTCCGATGTAATTGCCGATGTTGAGCAGAAAATAGGCCCGCCCTTTGGGGAAGATTTCAGTCATTTCCCAGAGCATTTGGGCAAAAAAGTCGGAGGAGGTGATGCCGATGACGGTGACGGGCTGCTCGAGGCCTTTGGGCGTGAACGTACGAGACGTTACCAACACCGTTTGATTGGCATAAGTTGGAGGCAGGATGTTATAAGCGACGAGGGTGGCGTCCTTGTTGAGAACGTCCCTCAGGACTCTTTCTTCTAGGGGGGCGTTCGTCCCGCCGGTGACTTGCTGGACCCAATCCTCATCCGTTCCCGTCAGGATGGTCATGTCTGAGTTGAGGACGAACACTTCGTCAAATATCGGGTCGATATCGCCGGCGGAATTGGCTGTGGCTTCCATCATCCTCGTCGCGAGATCGTCATCGGGGGTTTCGCCCTTAGCTGCGGCAGAAATCAGTTCGACTACGGCCTCGCGAAACGTGCCGTTATAGGCGAGATTGTCCATGGCCCAGGTGCGGGTGGATGTGTATTGGGCGATCTCTTCTTCATTGGCGTTGACCAGGGCGGTGAGCTGCTGGTAGGTAGTGCGGCGCACCTGCTCGTTCATGCGGATGGAAGCAACCGTTACTACGATCAAAATTGGGAGGATCGAGATGGCGAGCATGGTGACCACGGCGGTCTTGGCCAGGCTGGGCTTGCGGATATAGTCGGTTAGAAGTCTCCATGCCGACCGCAGGTTTCTGACAATCCACGACCAGCTTTTATCCAGCAGGGACTCGAAATCCATACCCTACTCCTTAGTAGTTCATCTCCCACACGGCTTCACCATTGAGAATGCGCTGGATTTGATCGGGGAAAAGATCGGGGTCGAGCGGTTTGCCCAGGAAGCCGTTGAAGCCGGAGTCTTTGGCCTTGGCGATTTGTTCCAGGCTGGCTTCGGCGGTGACGGCGATGACGGGGATGTCCTTGAGGCGGGGCGATTGGCGGATTTTCTTGAGGGCGCCGTAGCCGTCTTCGTAGGGCAGGCGGATGTCCATTAAGATGAGGTCGAGCTTGGGGAGTGTGTCGGCGTATTCGACGACCTCGTAACCGCTGGTCTTCCATTCGCAGTGAATGCCCAGGAAGCCTAACATGCGGGCAATGAGCACAAAGTTGGATACGTTATCTTCGACAACAAGGACGGTTTTTTCGTTAGCCATGGGTTGCGCTCTCCTGTGAGCTAGATCAGAAATCGCTCGATCTGATCTATGAATTTGTCGATATCGATGGGTTTTTCGATGTAGCCGTCGCAGCCGGCGTCCAGCGTACGTTCGCGGTCGCCGCGCATGGCATTGGCGGTAATGGCAATGATGGGCACGTCCATCAATTCGGGCCTGGATTTGAGCTGGATGGTGAGGGTGTACCCGTCCATGTCGGGCATGTTGATGTCCATGAGGATCAAGTCGGGCTGCGTAGTTTTGAGGACCTCGAGGGCCTGGTGTGCATTTTCTGCTTCAACCACATCGTATCCGAAGGCGGTGAGCAGGCGGCGCACGAGCAAGCGGTTATCGGGGTTGTCCTCAACATGGAAAATTAATTTTTTACTAGACATTCGCAAAAGTCTCCTACACGTCTCGCAAACTGGGCTTTGGTGATGAATAGAGTTTCCCCAATCTTCGATTAAGCGCAATACGCTTACTGTCTATTTTATATGGTTAATGGCGAAAACCGGTCGCTAAGAGATTTCAGTTACCTTACAGTTTAAGTCGGATTAGGATGGCTCATGTTCAGGTTCCTACGTATAGCAAAATGTGTGACGATTGGGTGGGGGTAATGGACCCTAAAAGCCCCCGCCTAGATGCTTTGCAATGTTTGGGCCAGGTGGCCCAGGTTGTCCATGATTAAATCGGGCTGGTGGGGCGAGCCGGGCAGGTCGGCGGGGGAGGTTTCGCCGCTGAGCACCAGCACGGTGAGGATGCCGGTGCGGCCCAGGGCGATGTCGGTGTAGAGACGGTCGCCGACCATGCACATTTGCTCGACGGGCAGCCCGGCGCGCGCGGCGATGGCAGCGACGATGGGCGGGTGGGGCTTGCCGATGATCACATCGGGGCGGCGGCCGGTGGAAGTGGCCACCAGTTCGATCATGGCGCCGGTATCGGGCATGTAGCCGGTTTCTGTGGGGCAGTTGATGTCGGGGTGGGTGGCGATGTAGGGCACGCCGGCGGCCAGCAGTTCGCAGAGGATGCGCAGTTTTTCGTAGGTGAGGGTGGTGTCGAAGCCAAGCACGGCGTAATCGGGCTGGTGGGGGGTGAGGGTGAAGCCGTGATCGGCGAACTCGCGCTCGAGGGCGGGGGTGCCGACCACGTAGAGGCGCGCGGCGGGGCTGCGGGCTTGCAGGTAGAGGGCGGTGGCCTCGCCGGAGGTGAAGATGCGCTCTTCGGGCACGTCCAGGCCCATGCCGCGGATTTTTTCGGCGTACTCGCGGCGTGTGCGCGAGGAGTTGTTGGTGAGGAAGACGTAGGGGATGTGACGCTGGTCGAGGAGGGCGATAAAATCGAGCGCGCCGGGGAGGAGCTTGCCGCCGAGGTAGAAGGTGCCGTCCATGTCGAGGAGGAAGCAGCGGGTTTGTTTCAATCGTTTGAGGGGTGGGAGCATGAGGGTTCCTTTGAAGTTAGGTTCGTTGCAGCAGTTCCAGGAGGATGGGGATGCCCTTGCGTTCGATCTCGTGGGTGGCGAAGAAGTTGCTGATGACCACCACGGGCTTGTCCTTCATCATATAGGCCCCGGCCAATTCCTGAGAGGTGATGACGAGGTCGTAATCATCGTCGTCGAGGATGTGGTCGGCGACGAAGACTTCGGCGGTGAGGTGGTGTTTGCGCAGGACCGCTTCGATGCGGCGTTTGAGCACCTGGGAGGAATTGGGTCCAAAGGCGCAAGAGGCGGCAATGCGCAAAGGTGGCATCCACAGCTCCGGCAGGAAGGGGTGAAAGGGCGATCCTGGATGAGTCTATTATAAACGGTGGGAGGTAGGGGGACGCCATGGCGTAAGGGCAATTCA
>JAEXTI010000279.1 GCA_023406965.1 Chloroflexota bacterium | reverse complement strand
AAATGCAGGTAGCCGTTGGGGGTGACGGTGATCTCGGGGAACTGGGCCGCAAGACCCTCGCCCGCCACAACGATGTCGATGGGACGGCTCCAGTTTTCGCCGTCAAAGGAGGAATAGTAGATCGTGTCGCCCTCGCCCACCGGCCGGAGGCCGGGTTGGTCGGTCTGGCTCCAGACCACATGCACCACACCGGATAAATCCACGGCCAGGGCGGGCTGTCCCGCTTCGATGTTAGGGTCGGACAGGCGCACGGGGTCGTCCCAGGTGACTCCAGGGTTGGCGGCGACGCCCAGCGACTGAGAGCCAGCCAGCAAAACCGCCAACAAGAGACAACCCACCATTCGCCAGAAGAGAGACTTCATGATCTGTTTTTTCCTGGTACTACCCGCATAAGGGAAGGATTGCACCTAATTTCTTACCTGCCGTGAAGCGCGGTAAGATTCGATCGATTGGCGGATGAACTCGGCCAGCACAGGCGCGACCTCGGCGTTAGCAAGCTGGTTGGGGTGAGAATCGGCGCCGTCCGAATATTCCGCTTTCAACGCATTGTAATCGGATTTGGTCGGATCGTCACCCGCCAAAAAACCGTACAGGTCAAAAACCGCCATGTTGGGATGCCCGGCGGTGAATTCCGGCGAGGTCATCCATTCGGCCACCTCGCGGGCCCGGGCGGCGTCGGCAGGATTGGTTTCGGCTACGTTGAGGGGCGGGATGGTGAGTAGGATAAAGAAGCGCTCGGGGGTTTCGTCGATACGCTCACGGATGGACAGGTAGTAGTCCTTGTACTGAGCCACCTGCTCGGCGCTGTATATGTAATTGGCGGGGAAGCAGGATTTCATCATGACCACTTCATACTGCATCAACCCGCTGAAGGCATTGAGCGGCAGGGGCAGCCGGGGCTGGCTGAAAATGCGCGCCAGGCCGTCGGGGTCGGTGTTGTCGTTGGGAATGTTCAACGTGTACCCGCGGAAAACGCCGTCCGGACCGCTCAGGCCGTATTCGATGTAATCCTGGTCGGTCATGGAAATGCCGGACTGGGAGAGGATCTCGCGCAACCCGCCCTGCGAGATGATGTTGTCGCCGACCGAATGATGCAAGAAGATCAAGTTGGTGAACTCGCCCTGGTTGAGCGCAGAAACATTCTTTTGATCGGCCAGCACTTTGAGGTTACTGGAAGCAAAGTAGATTTGGGTACTTACCCAACTGCGCAGGCCCAGCGGGCGCCCACTGATCAAACGATAGGCGCCGACGCCAACCACTAGCAACCCCAACGCCAGGGCGGTGATCACCAGCCAAAGCGGAAGGTTAAATTTTAAGACACGAACGGTTTTCAACGTTTCCTCCGGGTACGATTGCGGAAAGCGGCTAAAAAGCTGTCTTATCCGAAAAGGTATCGAGATGTCGCTCGCAAGGGGGATTTCATCAAGGCGCTGATAAGGAGATAGGGAATGGCGACGCCCGCCAGGATGAGCAGCGGCTGGAAGATGATTTGGTACGCCAGGATGAAGGGGGCCAGGTGGTAAATGGCACGAGCGGCCAATTCAAGAACGAGAATGTGGGACAGGTAAATACCGTAGGACTTGCCCCCCATCATGTAGAGGGTCTTGGAGAAGGGCAACTCGATATGCTCAAAAGCAAGGTAGGTCAGGATGAACAAGACAGAGTAGAGGGTGGTGGAGAGGGTCAGGGCGGTGCCTTTCCAACTTTCCATGCCGCTCAGGCGCGCGCGCCATTCGGGTTCCAGCACAGCGGCCACCGCCGCCAACAACAGAAGACCCAGCAACACCCAGCGGTAGCGCTTGAACGACTGTCCGATGCGGGGTTGTTTTTGGGAAACCACCACTCCGGCGGTGAAGAAGAAGATCCAGTTCAGGCATAGCCAGTCCGGGGCGCCGCCATAACTGAGCCAGGGCAGCCTGGCCTCCAACTGGTAGTAGCGCAGAGCCAGCAAGCCAAACTGGATGACCGCGCTGATGGCCAGAACAAAGTAGGGGCGGCGATTGGCCCAGCGCACCAGCCAGACCGAGATGGCCAACAGTTGAATTAAAACAGGCACGTAGAAAAAGGCTCCCACCGCCTGCCCGGCCAACAAGCGCAAGGGGTACTCCCACCATTGCAGGGGGCCGTCGCGGAACCCGGTCCAGACGAAGTAAATCAGTGACCAGATCAGGTAAGGGTACAGCAAACCTAACAATCGGGCGCGCAAGGTGCGCCAGTTGAGGGTGCTGGTGGTGCCGCGCCCGGCGTAGGTCATGAACGCGCCGGAGACGAACAAGAAAGCGGGCACACTGAAGACGGTGAGTTGCTTGAGCAGCACCAACAGCCAGTAAGAAGCGGAACCGAGCTGGTCAAAGTTGGGCGACTCGACGGGCAGGTAACGGTGGGCCCACCAGAACATAGCCGTGATACCCCAACCGGAGGCGTGGTTGGCGACAACCGCCTGAATGGCGAGACCGTTGAGCAGGAAGAGTTTTCGGTTCAAGGTTGCGGCTTTGTCAAACGAATTACCGAAATGCCCGGCGTCGATGAGAAACAGAGAGGTGGTTGTCAGGCAACCACCTCTTTACTGTATCACAAATTAGGAATTTGCCAGGCTGTAGGTGATGCCTGTGTTGGCGTAAGGGTTGGAAAGGTGCGGATTGGAAACGTGCTCATGGACACCCAGCCCGGCGGTCTCAGCCAGGGCCAGGTAGCGGATTGAATTGATGGAGTTACTCGGGTTTGGGCTGCCTTCCGGCTCAGCCAGCAAGAAATCGGCCATGACCGAGTCGATGGCGACCGGGTCAAAGGAGAAAAACAGGCTCTTGGGGGGCTGGTAGTCGAACGTTGACCAGGACTGCGGGCGGCTGTCTTCGCCTTCCAGGCAGCCAAACAAACCGTCGCCCAAAGTGAGCACGGTCTTGTAGCGGATGTGCGAGTTTTTGTACATATCCACCATCGGGTTGTAATCCGCGCGCCACAAGGGGTTCGGGCTGCCACTATCATAGAGGAACGTGCGGTCGTGCATATCGTACGGTTCCAAAATGCTGCCAAAATGGTTTTTGAAGCCCAGGGTCACACCCGCGCCGTGATGACGTTTCATGATCGGCATGTTGATCAAGTAATTGGTGTTGGAAATGAAGTTGGTCAGGTAAATGGGGTTCATCGTCACCCCGGAAGGCGGGGCAAAGGTGATGCGGGTGTCGTTTCCGGTAGTGAGCAAGTCATCTTCGCAGGTATTTGGATCTTCCCCAAAGGTCACTCCGGGGTAAGCACACCTTGTATAAAAGCGAGCCGGTATTCTGCGGCGGGCATCGAATACGAGAATGTTACTGGCGGGGACACCGAAATTCACGATGAGTGTGCGGAGCAAGGCGTTGACCGGTTCGATGATGGCATCGATGTGCGGGCCGGTATCCGAACAGCCATTCGAGTCGCCTTCCACGTCGGTGTTATTAAAGTTCACCTTGATGGCGATCTTCTCCCCGGCCTTATAGTTAGGAATCAAGGTTTGCCAGGCATCGGTGAGGTTGGTTTTGCCGGTCAAATTTTTCAAGCCGGTTTCGACCATGCCGTTGACCACATCCTGGTTAACCGCCTCCCAATAGTACCCATCCTCGGTACTGAGCCAATTGGTAACATTTCCAGCACGGACGTGGGCCACACGCCCAGACAGACCGTTGGGCGGCGGGACGGTGGGCACAACGGTGGGGACGGGCGTCTGCGATGGAACCGCCGTGGGCACCAACGTGGGGGTGGGCTCAGGCGAGCTGCGGGTAATCATGGGCAGGTAATTCGAGTGGGGCCAGGGGGTGGGGCTCTGCGCAACGGCGGTGCGGGTGGCTTCCTGGGCGCAGGCCACTACGCCGCCCAGGCCGGCTAAAGCGGCCATCTTCAG
>JAEXTI010000277.1 GCA_023406965.1 Chloroflexota bacterium | reverse complement strand
CCCAATCGGTTGGACCGCGCATTCTGTCCTTGAGCGTGCCCGGCGGAGAGAACCTGCTGGCGACCTTGCCCGATGCCGCGACAACCCGCCCGGATGGGAAGGTGTACCGTTTCTATGGCGGGCACCGCCTGTGGCATTCGCCCGAGCACATGCCGCGCACCTATGATTTGGATAACGACCCCGTGGAAATTGTGCCTGTGGCGGGTGGGTTGAAGGTCACCCAGGCGACCGAACCACTGACCGGCATTCAGAAGTCCATGCAGATGGTGCTGGCGCCGGACCGCGCGCGCTTGACCATCGATCACCAACTGACCAACCGGGGGCTGTGGGCCGTGGAGTGCGCTCCCTGGGCCATCACCCAACTGCGTCCCGGCGGCACGGCGGTTTTGCCGTTCAACCAGGAAGATACGGGCCTGCTGCCCAACCGCTCCCTGGCCATGTGGCCCTACAACGACATGACCAGCCCTAACTTGCAGTGGGGGCGGGGCTGTCTGTTGCTGAAAGCGGAAATGCCTTCGCCGTTCAAGGTGGGTTTCGCCAATCCAAGCGGGTGGCTGGCTTACTGGCTGGACGGCTGCCTGTTCGTGAAGTACGCGAAATTTGAAGCCGAGAAAGCCTATTATGATTTTGGCAGCTCCAGCGAGTGCTACTGCAACCCGCAGTTTATTGAGTTGGAAACCCTGGGCCCCATTGTCAACATCCAGCCGGGACAGACCGTCTCTCACGTGGAGACCTGGGAAGTGTTCCGCGACGTGGCCGAGCCGAAGAGCGAGTTGGATGTGAAGGCTCTGGTGGCGCGCTTCAGGCTGGAATAAACGAGAGACATAGTAACCAATTAAAAGCCACTCGTCTCAACGGGTGGCTTTTAGCTTTTATTTACCGCTCGAATCTTCTCCGCCGCTTGGGCGAACAGCTTGACCTGTTCGGGGTCGTCGAAGATGCGCTTGCCGCCGAAGAGTTGAATGCCTAGCGAGGGAATGGTTGATTGAGCGCTCTCCAGCAGGCTGTCCGGGTATTCGAGCACATCCAGGATCAATTGCACGGGCTTGCCAGCAGGGACAAAGCCGGGCGAGGCCTCCAGAAAATCGCGGCCCCAGCGGTGTGGTCGGCCGCTCTTGGTGCAGTAGATGAGCGGGGTGAAGATGTCGATGGCGGGGGCCAGCAGGACGTAGTCCTGGGCGAAGATGCGCGTCAATGCGCCGTCGAACTCCTCCGGGGTCCAGGGGCACATATATGCCCCGGTGATGCAGCCGGGCCGTAGTCTGCGCACCAGCCCGGCGTAATGGGCGGCATAGCGCGCCACGCGCTCGCATTTGTGCCGTTCCCAGGCACCAGCGTGCTTGCTCAGGATGGCCTGGCTGGTGTCGGCGTCGATGCCGGTGGATTGGCAGAACTCGCGGATGCAATCGGGGCAGAAGCACGAGTTTTGCAGGTCGGGGGCGGGCGTTTCAAACCACCCGGCGTAGGTGAGGTAGTCAAACCACACTCCGGTGGGTTGAAACTGTTTTAGCCCGGCGATGAGGGCCGCTTCGGTCTCGTCCAGAAAATCCTGTTTGGACAGGCACACCCCCTGCACCAGTTCACCGAAGCGAATGGGCTTACCATCTACGCCAATAGGCACCAGGTCGGGGCGCTGGGCGAAATCGGCGCGGAAGGTTTTGAACTCCACGCAGGTGGCGATGCCGTGCTTTTGACAGGCTTCAAAGGCCGCCGGATCGAAGCCGTGAAACCACAGCGTGTTAACCTTGGCCTGGGCGAAGTGATCTATGTGCTCGACAGCCGCGCTGCCGTAGGGGCCGAACAGGAGGGGCAGGGTCATGGCGCGAACTCCTTTCGAATCGGGCAATAACCAAGAGGGTCAACTTGCGGGTTGGAGTAGCTCGTTCAGTCCCAGCGCAGCGATCGTCTTGGTTGTAGGCGCGCCATTTTCGTCCCAGCCAAAGGCCTGCCAGTAGAGTCGCAGCATGGGCTCGATGGGCACCGTGCGGCCTTTGAGCGGACCTTCCTTGAGGGGCGGTTCGCCCGCCATGCGCTTGTGCAAGCGGAAGGACATAGGGTCGATGCCATGCTTGATGTTGAACATCTGGCGCAGGGTTTGAATGCGCTTGCCAATTTCCATGTACTCATCGGGGGTCTTGTCCCAGCCGGTGGCGGCATTCAGCCACTCGAACAACTGCCAATGCTCCACGCCCAGCACCATGGCGAACAGGCAGCCGCCCGCCCCATCGGTCAGTTCTTTGTAGCACGAGCAAGCCACGGCTTTGAGCGCCAACGTCTCGGAGGGGATATATTCATCGGCTTTGAGGTAAGCGCCGACGTTGGGCGCCCAGGAGACTTTCTCCCACAGGTGCAACACATCGTAATACTGAGCCGAGCCGATGGTATGCCGCCCAGGGGTGGGATCGCCGCTGAAGTGGATGGCTAAAAGCGGGTCGAAGCGCGAGTCGTGCATGCCCGGTTCTTGCCCGCCCGCGTGTACCGCATAGTCAGCCGAACTGCCTCCCAGCTTTCGAGCCGCCACCTTGACCCCGTCGGCCAGCAGGTCGCCGATGCCTTCGCGGGTGATCATCAATTTGATCAGCGCGGTGATGGCCTCGGCGTTGCCCCAGGCCAGTTCCAGCCCGCCAGTATGCTCGCGGGTGAGGATGCCTTTTTCGTAGCACTCGAGGGCAAAGGCCACCGTGGACCCGGCGGAGATGCTGTCCATGCCGGCGCGGTTGATTAGCTCGTTGATCAGGTAGATGGCGTCCATGTCCTTGTTCATTACCAGCCCGCCGAAAGCGCAGCAGGTCTCGTATTCGGGCTTATGGGTGTGCTTGTATGTGGAGCCATTCAACCCGCTGATGTCCACCAGGCCGCCGCAGCCGATGCCGCAAGAGTAGCAGTGGTATTTGCGCGTCTCACGCTTAATGATGCGATCGGGGTTTAAATTTTTGTAGTACTTGTAGCTGTAATCTTTGACCGAGCCGCCCCAATTCTTAAGGGGCGAGTCACCATTGACCACGCCCATCGTGTTGTTCATGATGGTGCCCCAGCGCTTCATCAGGCCGGCCATGATCATGCCGTCCATGGGCGCGCCTTTTTTCATGCCGCCCAGCACCATTCCGCCCAGGGGCAGCAGCCCGCCGGGAATGTTGGGCAGGTTGAACTTGCGGATCTTGGCAGACAGCTCTTTGCTGATCTCTTTGATCCGGGCAGGGTCGTTACCGCTGATAGCTTTCGTCCCAGACAGCACCACGGCTTTCAGGCGCTTCGAGCCCATCACCGCGCCCACGCCCGAGCGAGCCGCGATGCGCCCGCCGTCGTTGCAA
Organism: Chloroflexota bacterium; assembly: GCA_023406965.1. The sequence continues at coordinate 3,815 of JAEXTI010000277.1, read as the reverse complement.
ATGCCGGAGATGAGCGATAAATTCTCGCCAGCCTGCCCAATGGCAGCCACGCAGGGTTTCTTCTTGGTCTGATGCGCCTGGATGAGCTGTTCTTCGGTGGCGGTAGCGTCCTGGCCCCACAGGGGCTCGGCGGGGAGCAGTTGGGGGCCGTTGTTGTCGATGAACAGGTACGCCGGGGTGGGGGAGATGCCGGAGAAGAAGATGCCGTCATAGCCGCATTGTTTGATGGCCGGAGAGAGGTTGCCGCCGCAGTTGGCGTCGCCCCAGCCGCCGGTGAGCGGCGACTTGCACACCACCATCCAGCGCCCGGTGACCAGGCTGCCCGTGCCCGTCATTAGCCCGCTGACGAAGCCCAGGATGTTCTCAGGTCCCAGCGGGTCGGCTCCGGCGGGGATGCGGTTATAAAGGAGATACACGCCCAGGCCTACGCCGGACAGCACCATCCGGTAAACCTCATCAGGGAGGTTCTCTTCCTGCATTTCTCCGCTGGTCAGGTTGATGTTTAAAATTTTGCCAGTATAACCGAGCATGGAAACCTCAATTTGTTGAAAAATCCGGTAAGAAACCTATCCTCCCGAGAGCGGCGCGACAATGGAAACAACGTCGCCATCCTTCAAGCGGGTGGAGCGGGAGGCTCGTTCATGGTTCACCGTGCAGAAAAGCACCGGGCGCAGCAGCAGTGGGGTCTTAAGGATGCTCAAGAGTTTGCCCAGGCGCGTGCCGTCTTCCACTTCCAGGAAGCCGTTGGGGTCGAGCAGGGTATGGTCAATGACGGAGGGGGCGAAGATTTTTATGCGCATAGTTGAAGTGGCGAATTTCCCACACTTAAAAGGATTATACCGGGTTGGAACATCTCTGGCAAATGGACGTTGTAATATGTCAGGAAGCCGTGGTAAGTTCCACATTTGGAGTGTCTCCAAAGCGAGAGGATCCATCGCTGACGATCCTATATTGACAAAGTATCCAGGCCGTGCTAGACTCATCGTGACCGAATCGGTCACGGTTTCTGTTGTTCTTACGATAATAGGAAGCCCGAGGTCCATATATGTCTTTTGAAAAACTCGAGAAGGAAAACCAAAACAAGGTCATTAACGCTGCCTGCGAAGTCTTTGCTCGACACGGCTATCGCAAAGCGTCGATGAAGGATATCGCCGAACGCTGCGGGGTTTCCAAGAGTGTCCTCTTTAAGTACTTTTCCACCAAGGAAAACCTCTATCGGAGAATCTTCCGACTGGCTTCTGACGGCATCCGTGAGGCGGATCACCTGGCCCGCCTGGAAGCAGCGGGCGACAAGGATACGTTCTCTTTGATGCGCCGCAGTGCCAAAGCCAGGCTGGCCCTCTTCAAAGAATTTCCCTGGTTTTATAAATTCTCTTATACTGCCGCGTTTGACCCTGACCCGTTTGTCAAAGATCTGGTGAAACAGGAGCTTGAAAATTACCGCCGGTCGCAGCTTGCCGCGACAACTAATCCACTTGAGGCCAAGGAAGCTGTGAACGCGATCTCCGTCTATCAAGGCCTGCGCAAGGACATCCCTCTTGACGTTGCTCGGCAGGTCATTCTGTGGGTTTCGCAGGGCTATCTGGAAGATAAACTGTACCAGGACGAGACCGATCCGGATGGGCTGGAACAGGGCTTTGCGCGGTGGATCGACGTTTTGGAATTGATGCTGAAAGACACAAACAACCTTTGAACCGAAAAGAAAACAGGTAAAAAAATGGATCCTATTGTACCGACCCAGAAAATTGCCGCCGGGGTAGAGGGCGTGCCCGGCCTGAAACATCATCTCCTGACCGTTTGCGGCGGGCCGCTGTCTGTTTACGAAGCGGGCGACCCCACCATGCCTGCCGTGATGATGCTGCACGGCGCCATGTATGATGAAGCCCGCTTCATTTGGGACCAAATGTTTCCCTTTCTCAGCGCGCAATATCATGTTTTCGCGCTGGACACTCCTCGGCATGGAAAATCCCGCCCCTGGCAAGGCCTTCTGGATCGTTCCAGGCTGATGGAAATATTATCGGAAACCTTCCGCCAGATCGGAATTGAACCTTTCAGCATCGTAGGCCTTTCGATGGGCGGTGCACTCGCCATTGAATACGCTTCGCTATATCCCCGTCAGGTTCGATCGATGGTTCTCTTTGAACCGGGCGGCCTGGGGGAAAAGCTGGATTATGGGTTTGTCACCTGGTTATATATCAAATTTCCTGGGATGCTGAGAATGCTCAGCCGCCAATACATGAAGAAAGACGCCGCTGCGCTGGGAAAGGTGTTGCAGTCCATATTCGTGGGCGGCTCCAGGCCGACGGACCCCGACCGTCTGGTCGCCATCCTGGCGGATGAAATCCGGGGCAAATATACCTGTGGAGAAAATGATATGGATGACTGGCAACTGACCGGCATTGGCCCCTTCCGCATCAAATGGAACCTCCTGGACCGCATCCCTCTGATCCAATGTCCCACCCTGTGGCTCAGGGGAGCGGATAGCGTCCTCGTCAAGCAGCACGAGATGGAAAACGCGCTCGGGCTGGTCAGGCAGGGTGGGGCCGAAGCGGAATTAAAAGTGATCCCTCACGCCGGGCATATCCTGCCCCTCGAACGCCCCGAACAGGCCAATTCGGCCGTGAAAGAATTTCTGGATCGGACGTGTGGACAAGTGAATTGACCTTTCCCGGTCACCTTGCTTGGTTAAATCTTACTGAATGTCTTGATTATTAGACCGACCTATGGCAAACTTCCTGGTAAGGATAGGTTGGTTTGTCTTGGGAAAAAATAGAAATGGACATAGAGTCGATTATCAAAACGTCGAGATGGTGGAAGGATGCCGAAGCGATGCCCGACAGGCATTATCCTGAAGCGGCCGGTGTGACGCTTGCAGATCATTTGGAGGCGGTTCACCGAAATCTTCGCCTGTTTCAGCCTTTTGAAGGCAGGCATCCCTATTATTTGCAGTTGCAAACAGCGCTTGAAGGCTGGGGAATCGCGCCCGATGGGGCGCAAACGCTCCTGGGGCCGGTTGCGCTTCTCCACGATATCGGAAAAGCGCGAGAAGAGAAAAAGGTGGAGGGCCTGCACCCTCTCAGCGGGAAAGCGGTAATGATGCGCCATCCCATCTTGGGATTGATGGCGGCTTTGGAACTGCTTCCAGATCATCTCCCCGGGCGGGAGACGATTCTTGCGTTAATTGAAGAGCACGACACGCCGTATTCCTGGTATAGGCAATTTGAGAAAACGCAACAGATTCCAAAAGCCAAAGCCTGGGCCCAGTTAGACAGACAAATTGATGCTCATGAGGATGGAACAGGGTTGGTATTGCTTTCGATCTTCAAAATAGCAGATATCGATGGGCACGAAAGCGTGGCAGATGTTTCATGGTTCATTGAAAATGCGAACGCAAATTTTCTTCATGAGAAGGGCAAGACCTTGCCAGTTCCCGATCAGGCTGCGATAGAAAGTTTGAAATAAAACCGATCATTTGACGCTTTCTAACTTTCTCTTCACCCTGACTCATCCTATAATCACTATATGGACACAGACGCGCTTGCCAGGACTCTTCTCGATCAAATTCGTGGGGGATTGGTAGTTTCCTGCCAGCCGGATTCGTACGACCGCGCCGGCGACCCGATGAACGCTCCGGCGATCATGGCGGCAATGGCCCGCGCCGCGCAACTGGGTGGGGCGGTGGGCATTCGCGCCGATGGGCCGGAAGACATTGCTGCGGTGGTTGCGGCGGTGAGCCTGCCGGTCATCGGCCTGTTCAAGGCTGATCTGCCCGGCTTTGAGGTGCGCATCACGCCCACGCTGGCGCATGCCCGGCG
>JAEXTI010000261.1 GCA_023406965.1 Chloroflexota bacterium | reverse complement strand
CCGAGCTGCTGCAGATCGTCGTCGGCATTGGGGCCGATGACGGCGATAGATTTCACTTGGTTTGCATCGAGGGGCAGCAAGCCGTTGTTTTGGAGGAGGATCAGGCTCTGGCGAGCGGCTTCCAGGTTGACCGCGTGATGGTCGGGACGCGAGATTTCGATGGCTGCGCGCTGGAGGTCGGCGGGGCGGGGGTTTTCAAAGAGGCCCATGCGGAACTTGAGTGCCAGCAGGCGAGCGCAAGGCGCGTCGATCTCCGACTCGGCCAGCCGCCCGCTGCGCACGGCTTCAATGGCCCCTTCGTAGAACTCGGGGGTGGTCATCATCAGGTCGTTTCCGGCGCGGATGGCGGTGATGGCGGCGTCGGCGTAGGTGGCGCAAATTTTTTGCTCGCGTACCAGGCGGCCGACGTTGTCCCAATCGGTGACCACAATGCCACGAAAGCCCCATTCGTCCTTGAGAACTTCGGTGAGCAGCCAGCGGTTGGCTGTGGAAGGCACGCCTTCCATGGATTGGTAGCCGGTCATGAAGGTCATGGCACCGGCCCGGGCGGCGCGTTCAAAGGGCGGGAGGAAGTAGCTGCGCAGTTTGCGGCGGGAAAGGTCGGCTTCGGAGGCGTCGCGCCCGCCCTGAGTCTCGGAATACCCGGCGTAATGCTTGGCGGTCGCCAGCACGGCGGTGGGGTCGTCCAGGCCCCGGCCTTGATAGCCGCGGATGAGGGCGGCGGCGAACTCGCCGATGAGGAAGGGGTCTTCGCCAAAGGTTTCGCCGGTGCGGCCCCAGCGCAGGTCGCGGGTGAGGCATAACACGGGAGAAAAGGTCCAGTGGATGCCGGTGGGGGCCATTTCTTCGGCGGTCACACGGCCCACCTGCTCGATGAGTTCGGGGTTCCAGCAGCCTGCCAGGCCCAACTGGGTGGGGAAGATGGTGGCGCCTTTCCAGAAGGAGTGACCGTGGATGCCGTCCTCGCCGATGAGCAGAGGGATGCCCAGACGATTCTGCGCGGCCAGTTGCATGGCGCGGTTGATCTTTTCGCCGAGAATGTGCAGGAGAGAGCCGGGCTGAATGGTGTTGATGAAGGAAAGATCTTCGCTGCGGGCATCGACCTGCATGAGTTGGCCGACTTTTTCTTCAAGGGTCATGCGGCCCAGCAGGTCGGCAACGCGTTCATCTACACTCAGGGCGGGGTTTTGGTAGGGGAGAGTAGGCATTATTAAACTCCTGGAAAGCGAACGAATAAAGGTTAAGAGAGCGTTCACATGAGGTGACACCGCGATTATAGCACGATCTGTAATTACTCAGTCTCTGGTAGAAAAGTCCCGAATTTATGGTGATTGGCGGGGCTATGCCCCACCAATCACCATAAATTCGGCTTCTTTCTCCAAGGAACTGAGCAGTAACCATGATCTATTCGAGGAGGATGGGGGTACGAGCGACACTTTTGCGAAATCTGAAAAGGCTGTATACTGATGAAGCTTCACATTATGCCTTTGGAGGGTCGTTATGAAAATCAATGATTTGGGCACTGCGTTTCGGAAATATGGTCGTGTGATTTCTGGGGTAGATTTTTCTGCATTGGTAAACCAGATGGAAGAAATTCCTTTGCCTGAGGCGGGCGTGGATTACCGGGCGGGGGATGCCAAGTTAGAGGCCCTTCCGCTTTATCAAGAATTTTCAGGCAAAATTTGGGGCGAGATGCCGGTTCAGGTTGGCATTTGCTGGGGAACTAACCGCAAGCTGAATGCGTTTGAGTACCACCGCAATTCAGAGGTGATCGTGGCGGGCAAGGGCGGAATTGTCCTACTCTTGGGCATGCAGCAGGATATTGAGGACGACAATACTTACGATACCGCGCGGGTCGAGGCTTTCCTGGTGCCGGAGGGGGTGGCGGTGGAACTCTACGCGACCACGCTGCATTATGCGCCTTGCGGGGTGAATGGGCAACCTTTCCGCGCGGCGATTGTACTGCCGAAGGGCACCAATCATCCGTTGGAAGGGGAGCATAAGGGGGAGCCGGAGGATAAATTGCTGGCGGCCAAGAATAAATGGCTGATTGGCCACGCCGAGGGTGACTGCCCGCCAGGGACGTTCATTGGGCTGAAGGGCGAGAACGTCAGTATTTAGGTTGCGGCTGAATTGGTTTGGAGATTGCTTCGGTCGGAGCGGGGAAACCATCCGCTCCGACCTCGCAAAGACATCCCCCTGGTTTATTTTGTTAAAAATTAAACGGAGCGCTCCACCTCGCGGACGTGCCGGTTCATCCAGCCGGCAATCGAGACGACAATTTTGATCACGCCCATCAGCACGAACATCAGCCCGACGCCGCGCCCAGGGCCGGCGCCGACCAACGTGCTAAGAATTGGGAGACTCTGAATGGCGCTGGCGGAGCGCATGAACGGCTCAAAAACACGGTCGGCCAAAGGCCCAGCGCTGAGGAGGGCGATGGGGGCCATGGAGAGCGAGATCATTTGCCAGACGGCAAACACACGCCCCTGGATTTCCGCCGGAATTTTGCTTTGCCAGATGGATTTGTTGGAG
>JAEXTI010000239.1 GCA_023406965.1 Chloroflexota bacterium | reverse complement strand
CAACCCACGTAAGAACGAAATCTCCACACCACAAAAACGGCGGGCGCTTGGCGCCCGCCGTTTTTGTGTTGTTTTCGGGAACTTTCTCTACCCTCTAGCTGAGTTTCTGCTAATACTCAATTCCGCTGATGCGGTTCAGTTTATCTAGATGATGCGTGGCCTGGATGCGGCGGTAGGTACCGGTCAGCCCGCGCATTACCAGGCTGTCGGTCGTGGCCCCGTTGCCAAAATAATCTACGCCGCGCAGCAAATCTCCGTTGGTGATTCCCGTGACCGCAAAGAACACATCCTGGCTGGCCACCAGGTCCTCAATGCGTAGCACTTTGTGGAAATCATAACCCAGATCGCGTCCGCGGGTTTCTTCTTCGGGCGTGCGCGCCACCAGCCGGCCCTGGATGTTGCCACCCATGCAGCGCAGCGCGCAAGCCGCAATCACCCCCTCGGGGGTGCCGCCAACGCCCAGCAGCACGTCGATCCCGGAAGCGGGCCAGGCGGTCATCAAGGCCCCGTTGACATCCCCATCGGGGATTAAACGGATGCGCGCCCCGCATGCCCGCACCTCTCGGATCAGATCGGCGTGCCGGGGGCGGTCGAGGATCATGACGGTCAGGTCTTCAACCTTATCGCCTTTAGCCCGGGCAACCCGTTTGAGATTTTCCGCGGGTGGCGCTTCCAGGTCGATGACGTCGCGCGCCTCGGGGCCGACTGCGATTTTATCCATGTACAGCACCGGCCCAGGGTTGAGCATGGCTCCGCGCGGCGCAAGCGCCACGGTGGCCACCGAGTTCCACTGCCCATGCGCCAGCGGGCGCGTGCCATCAATCGGGTCGACGGCGATATCCAGTTGGGGCGGGTTGCCGGTACCGAGGTGCTCGCCGTTATACAGCATGGGGGCTTCGTCTTTCTCACCCTCGCCTATGACGATGACGGCATCCATTTCGATGGTATTGAGCACCAGGCGCATGGCATCCACAGCAGCCTGGTCGGCGGCAATTTTGTCTCCGCGCCCCATCTGTCTACCGGCCGCCAGCGCGGCGGCCTCCGTCACCCGCACCAGATCCAATGCCAGATTCCGGGTGGGTTTGTTTTCAGGCAAGATTACCTCCACAAGAACGTGATCAGGTAATATCCCAGGGGGGCGGCCCACAGCCACGAGTCGATGCGATCCATAATCCCTCCGTGGCCGGGCAGGAGGTTGCTGGTGTCCTTCAGCCCAAATCCACGCTTGAGCAGGCTTTCGCATAGGTCACCCAGCGGGCTGAGCGCCGAGATGACGAACCCGATCACCATAGCCTGTTGCAGGGTGACCAGGGGGTTGAAACTGCGCCAGATGGCGGCTACGGCAACGGTGGCGGCGGTTCCCAGCACCACCCCACCGATATAACCTTCCCATGACTTTTTAGGGCTAATGCGCGGGGCTAGCTTATGTTTACCAATCCGGCTACCTACAAAATACGCGCCGGCATCGCACAACCAGGTGGCGGGCATGACCAGCATAAACCATACCAAACCCGCGGGCATATCGCGCAGGGAAATCATATATGAACCCAGCCAGCCCAGATAAAGGATGCCGCCCAGGTTGATATTGAAATCCAGGGCGGCAGTGTCTTCGTTTTTGGCATAGCGAAACACTTGCAAGGCCATGTTGCCCAATGCCAGCAGTGTGATCGCAGGAGCAGCCCACTCAAACCCATTCAGGTGGCGGATGAAAGCCAGCAAGGCGGCGCCGCCCGAAAGCAGCAACAGAGAAGGATGGTACCCACCCAGGCGGTACATGTGCCAGTATTCCCATCCGGCATAGCTGAGGACGGCGATGATTAAAGCCGTGAACGGCCAACCACCCGCAGTGATGGCCGCCACGCCGAGTGGTACCAGAGCAATGACCACCAGCAATCGCTGGGAGAGAGCGCTCAGTTTACGCAATGCTGCCGTCAGAGGCAACGCGTCCATAACGGCGATCCCGGCGGCCAAAATCTACCAACGCCTTGTAAAATTCATCGCGGTCAAAATCAGGCCAGAAGCTGGGGGTGATGTACCATTCTGAATAAGCTCCCTGCCAGATGAGGAAGTTGCTCACGCGCATCTCGCCGGACGTGCGAATGATCAAATCAGGATCGGGCACGCCCGCCGTGAACAGATACTCGGAGACCAGTTCGGGGGTCACCTGCTCGGCGGGAATTCCCGCGCGGATGATGTCACGCATGGCACACACAATCTCATCCCGCCCGCCGTAGTTGAATGCCAGGTTGAGCACCAGGCGGGTGTTGTTTTGGGTCAGTTCCACCGCGTCGAGCACCTTTTCTTGCAGCGTGGGGGGCAGGCGGTCCAGGTGGCCGATATGACGGAGTTGGACGCCTTCGCGGTGCAATTCGTTCAACTCGCGATCGATCACTTCTTCCAGGATGTTGAGCAATCCCTCGATCTCTTCCTGCGGTCGGCCCCAATTCTCGGTGGAAAACGCATAAATGGTCAGATACTTGACGCCGAATTCTACGCTGGCGCGGATGACGCGGCGCAAATTCTCGGTGCCTGCTTTATGGCCTGCCAGGCGCGGCAGCCCGCGCT
>JAEXTI010000155.1 GCA_023406965.1 Chloroflexota bacterium | reverse complement strand
CCGCGCTCACCGGGTCGATCCGCCCCTGGTTGTACAGGTGGCTGAGAATCGTCACCAGCATCACCTCGTAAGCCGCCGAAGAGCTCAATCCCGAGCCTTTTGGCACCGCGCTGGTCATGCAGGCGTTAAACCCGCCAATCTCATAACCCAACGCTTTCAACCGTGCGCATACCCCGCGAATCAATGCCGCCGAGGTGTTCTTCTCCGCTTCAACCATCTCCAGGTTGTTCAGGTTCACCGTCACCTGGGGATAGCCTTCTGAATCCACGCGAATCACTCCATGATGCGCCGGTCCCGCCACAGCGATCAAATCCAAATCTACCGCCGCCGCCAGCACCCGCCCCGCGTTATGGTCGGTGTGGTTGCCGCCCACCTCGGTGCGCCCCGGCGCGCTGAAAAAGGCCGCCTCCAGGGTGTCGGGAAACACCGCTTGGAACCGGCCCAGCAAGTCTTGATAGCGCTGCTTTTGCAACGAAAGTGTCCCCGGCTGATTTCCATATAGATCTATCAGCGCGCGCTCTCCAACAGCAGACTCAATCGCTTGCAAAAGGGGCTCAAGATTAGGCATCATCAACCTCGTCGTGGACAGAATAAATACACACCCCCCACAGGCCGTCTCTCTTCAGCCCGTAGGGCTTCCATGTACTGAGCAGGGACTTCAGTCCCGCGGCATGGATGAAGCGTGACATGATCAAAGGTGTTACAAGAAAATTATAGCCGATGTCCCCATAACCCCGGTTATAATTTCTCACGATGCTCCCATTACTTTCTTTCGATGCAATTGTGTTCGACCTCGACGGTGTCCTGGTGGACACCGAGCCCCTGGCCTGGGATGTCTACTGCGAGATTTTCTCCGCCCAGGGAATCGCCCTCACCAAAGAACAAGCCGCCGCCACCATTGGCATCGACATGCCCGGCACGGCTCGACTCCTGCTGGATGCCACCGGCCTAACCTGGACACCCGAAGCGCTGCTCCAAAAGCATCTTTTCCGCCTTTACGAGCGTTTTTCGGTCGAACTTTCGCCCTTCCCAGGGGCCGTGGAACTTGTCCAGCGGCTCGCCGCCGCAGGAATCCCCTTGGGCCTAGCCTCCAACAGCCCCGTCGATTACGTCCGCCGTGTCCTGCGCGCCATCGCGCTCGAACCGCACTTTAAAACAATCATCGGGCGTGACCGGGTGATCAACCCCAAGCCGCATCCCGATGTGTATCTTGAAGCCTGCCGCCAACTGGGCGCCAACCCCGCTCGCAGCCTGGCAATCGAGGACTCGCAGGTCGGCCTCCAGGCTGCCCTCGCCGCGGGCCTCTCCGCTGCCTGGATCCACCCGCCCGTTCCCGAACCGCTTTCCGCCAACGTCTGGCGCATTTCCAGCCTCGTGGAACTCCTCGCAGCGGGCTTCACAACCCCATAACATAAGAGTTACCCGAATTTGAGGTTCATGTGTGTGCTTCGCACACACATGAACCTCAAATTCGGGATTTTTTTCTTCTACGGCCCCGTCACTGTCTCATACCCGGCGGCGCTCCACTGGATGATCCCACCCGACATGCTGGTTACATTTTCAAACCCGGCCGCCTTGAGAATATCACGGCCTTCCTGGCTGCGATTCCCCGAGCGGCACATCACCACCACCGTCTGGTCGCGCGGTACTTCGTTCACTCGGTTGGCAAGCTCGCCCAACGGAATCAACGTCGCCCCAGGCACATGCACTTGGTTCCACTCATCCACCTCGCGCACATCTAAGACAAACGCGCCGCTGTCGCGCAACTCGGCGGCCTGCGCTACCGATATCTGAGAGGCCAGCGCGGTTTGGTCTGGCTGAAAGAACACAAATGCCGCCACAATCGCAGCAACGACAATCAATGCAGGCGCCAGCCATTTCCAGGGCAGGGATGTCGAGGTCTTTTTTACAGGTTTAACAGGTTTTTTAGCCATTTTCGCTACTCCTAGAAACATAGATGCGTGGCGAGGCGTTTTGGTTACATCTTCTTCGGAAACCGCCCCCTCACCCATTGGGTCACCCGCCCAGGGTAGTAATCAATGAGCACACTGCCGATCAAGATCAGCAGCAGCACCACCCGCACCCAAATCGCTGGTTGGATGAAAGTAAAAATGAACAACACCACCACCGCCTCCAGGCCAATGCCCAGCGGGTGCAGGCGCCCCGGCTTGCGCACATAACGTACCGCCGAAATCAACCCGCAGGCCAGCGCAGCCAGCCACAGCGCGACCTCCAGCGGCTCAATCGGTCCCGGCAGGGCGCGCCCTTCGGCCCGGTTGCGAATACCCAACATCATCCCCCGCTCCATCACATACCCAGCGTTCAGCACCGCTTCCATTGCGCCTTGCGGAGCATCCTCGGGGAACACAAAACGGTGCCGCACAATCAACCGGGTGGTATCCTGGTCCACCGGGCGCAGATACCACAACCATGTCCAATGCATACCCATCTCGTTCAATGCTTCCGTCGCCCCCGCCAGCACATACTCCCCTTCCTGGTAGCCCTGCAGCGCGAACATATCCGCAATCATTCCCTGTCCAATGGGCGGGTTTTGCCACTCGGGATGGATCCGGTCTGCGTTCACGTAGCGATCTTCCATCTTCCCCACCATCATGAACACGTTCTCGATGAATGTGTAGCTGTAATACGCCCCGCGCGTATCGCCCATCTGGATCAGCCAGGGATAAATCTCCTCCGCCGGAGCCTGGATGGTCATCCCGTGGTTCCAATCCAACTGCGGCTGCGGAACCAGTTCATCGCCCGGCA
>JAEXTI010000115.1 GCA_023406965.1 Chloroflexota bacterium | reverse complement strand
AAACCCCAATTTTTTGGTTTTTGGGGGGTGTTGCCCCAACAAAACACCAAAAATTCGGCTTCTTTTCCCAAAGGGCTGAGCAGTAACATTTGTTAACATCATTGTAACGCAAGTTGAATGCGAGGTATAGCAAAACAAGGCTCTCCCAGGGTAAACGCATCTTATGTGAGACATTCTACGATTTTAGAAAACCGAACAACTTTGACACTGCCACCTTTCACATTTTTGCTTGGGGCCCTACCCCCGCCCCTCCCCGCTGCCAAACAACTCGGAGAATTCAGGTTGTGGGCGGGGAGGGGGAAAGATTTCGCAAAAGTGAGGGGCTGAAAGCCCCTCACTTTTGCAGAATTCTCTTACTCCCCCGGCTAAGCGTCTTGATGATCCAGAATCCTGGTTGCCGGGGGAGGGTAGGGTGGGGGAAATGCCCACCTTATGGCGAAAGGACACGAGATTTTTAGAACAAATATCCATGATGCGTTTACCCTAAAAGCTCTCCTACATCCGAAACCGACTTCACGAGCCGAAAAACGAGAAGTGTAGCGACGATGATTATGGAGTCCCAAAAAAGAGCAGGTTGCCGTGAAGCAACCTGCTCTATCGTGACAAAACAAACATCGGTGATTGTGCTAGAAGATCAGCACCAACAGCAGGATGATGGGGCCAAACAGGATGACCAGCACGAGGCCAATGACCAGGGCCAGGACGAGGCCGATGACCCCAAAGACGACGGCCAGCACGACGCCGATCAAGCCGAATACCAACCCGAGAATCCCGCCGATGAGGCCGAGAATAAATTCGATCAGTTCCATAGGTTCCTCCAAAAGCAACTCAGTTATCCGGTTCAGTTGACCATTCCTTTGAATGATCTACTCTATATACGCGAGTCCTTTTGAAAGGTTGCAAACCTGGAAACCACTCCCGTAGAGGTAAAGTGGACTTGAATTTGAGATATAGGCGCGGGCGAAGCCCGTGCCAATTTCTCAAATTCGGATGCTTTTTGGTTATCCTGCTGGGCCGAGAACCTCCTGGATTTGGGAAAGCAGGCGGGCAGCGGGGGTGACGCCGTGATTGACGTGACGGGGCTTGCCTTGAGCGTCAATGATAAAGGTGGTGGGCACGCTGAGAACACCCCATTGGCGGGCAACCTTGGGCTGTTCGTACGCATTGACTTCTACCACTTGCAGGCGGTCGCCAAGAACGGATTGCACCTGCCGGACTGCGGGGCGCTGCACGGTCTTACAAGGGGCGCAGTCGGGGGTGGTGAAGTAAAGAAGCTGCGGGCTGCCTGGAGGGGTGCTGTCGGTTTTTGATGCGTTTCTTGCGGCCCGCCAGAGAAGCCAGCGGTTGACAAGATAGTACAGCGTTAAACCGGCGCCGATGATGGCCAGAGTCCAGATGAATCGGGTAAGTAAGTCGGGGTTCATTGAGCGCCTCGCTTGGGACGCAGGCCGGGGAATACGCCTGGCGGGGGTGATTTGATGAAACCGGGGATTTTTAAACGGCTCAGCCAATAGAACACAGCGCAGCCGACACAGAACCCGGCGAACAGGTTGAGCGAGGCCAGGGCGATCACCAGCCAGGCCAGTCCCCAGCCCAGGGCAGAAGCGCCCAGGAAAAGCGCCAGGGCCGCGCCCGCCAGCACCGTGCCACCAAAACCTTGGGCGAAGAGGTGCGGCTCGGGGTTGTCTTCGATAACGTCGGGGCGCAGGATGCCGGCCGGTTTCAGCAGGCGGGTATAGAGGAAAGCGAAGCCGGGGCGTTTTAGCAGCAGGCTGCCGGTCAACATGACCAGCGCGACCAGCGCGACGACCCAGGGCTGGTTGAACAAGAAAGCCAGAAGACTGAAGAGGATGATGAAACCCTGGTTGGTCTTGAGAGTCGTATGGTCGATCGGTTTGAGGTTCATTGCGGATCTCCTTGAAAAAATAAAACGGGTGGTTGCAGTCCTGTGGGGATAGGGCTGCAACCACCCGTGGTGCGCGTCTAGCGGGTATGCTAAGACGGCGGTGGTTCCAGACCCCGCCGGGGACAACACATGCAGAAGTGGGAAGTGATTTGGGTCATTTAAATATCCCTTATAAGGTAATAATAGTCTAAAAAACTTAGAAGTCAAGAGTTTATCCAAATTGTGTAAAATGTCAGGCGAATGAGTGACGAACAGTCACTTACAAACAATACGGACGGCGTAAGATAAAGTAATGTCCGTTCGGGTTATGGAAAAGCGACTTGTCCCGAACGCACGTTAAAGCAATAATCCGATGGCGAGGGTTCACAATGGGCGAAGAATCAAACATAGAAGAGAAGAAGGGCCTGGCGCGATTGCCACGCAACGTGTGGGCGGTGAGCGCAACCAGCTTCTTCATGGATATTTCTACCGAGATGATTGTCAACATTCTGCCGCTGTTTTTGGCGAATGTGTTGGGCGTGAAGACGCACATCATTGGAATCATCGAGGGGATTGCCGAGGCCACGGCCAGTTTGTTGAAGTTGTTTTCGGGGTGGCTGTCCGATAAATTGCGCGGGCGCAAGTGGATTGCGGTGGCGGGGTATGGGCTTTCGACGCTGGCCAAGCCTTTCTTCTACTTTGCCGCGAGTTGGGAGGCGGTGGCGGGGGTGCGTTGGGCCGACCGGGTGGGCAAGGGCATCCGCACGGCGCCGCGCGACGCGCTAGTAGCAGATTCGGTGACGCCACAGACCCGCGGGCTGGCTTTCGGCTTCCAACGAGCCGCGGATACGGCGGGGGCCATGCTGGGGCTGTTGATTGCGCTGGTGGTGGTGTGGTTGGCGCAGTCCAATTCGGTGGATCTGAGCGCATCCACGTTCCGTACACTGGTGCTGATCAGCATTGTGCCCTCGGTGCTGGCGGTGCTGGCGCTGGCGATTGGCACTCGGGACGTGGCAGTGAAGGGCCAGCGGGCGCTGCCGAAGTTTGGTTTTCGCTCGTTGGGCAAACCTTTCATGATCTTCCTGGGGATTGTGGCCTTGTTCGACCTGGGGAATTCATCGGATGCTTTCCTGGTGCTGCGAGCGCAGGAGCGCGGGCTCAGCGTGACCGGGGTGCTGGCGATGCTGGTGGTTTTCAACTTCGTGTACATGTTCCTCTCGACTCCCGCCGGAAAACTCTCCGATCGGGTGGGGCGGAAGAAGATGATCGCGGCGGGGTGGGCGGTATACGCGCTGGTGTACCTGGGGGTGGCGGCGGCGCAGCAAGCCTGGCAAGTGTTCGCACTGCATATCCTGTATGGTTTCTACTATGCGTTGGCCTATTCGACGGCCAAGGCGATGGTAGCCGATTTGGTGCCGGAAAGCTTGCGCGGAACGGCCTACGGGACGTATAACGCTGTATTGGGGTTGCTGGACTTCCCCGCATCGTTGATCGCGGGGTTGTTGTGGCAGGGGATTGGCAGTTGGAGCGGGTTTGGGCCCTCGGCGCCGTTCTTGTTTGGGGCAGGGATGGCGGGGCTGGCGGCGGTGCTGCTGCTGGCGTGGAAGCCCGTGAAGGCGTGAGCATGGAAAAACTTCGCTGGGCGCCCAAGGTGCGCCAGGTGAAAATCCGGCAGTTGTACGAAAACGATGCCGCGGGCATGGTGGACGAAGACCTGCTGCAAGAGGTGGGCTACGCGCTGCTGGACCGCTGCCAGAGCATCTGGCTGGTGACGCGGAGGGAAGTAGAATGTCCACGCTGCGGGAGGGTGTTTGCCTTGGGCGAAGAGGGGGAGGGTTGGAAGATGCTGCCGGGAGTGCAGACTTGCCCCGCAGAAGGATGTGGCTGGCAGACCTCGGCAGAGGAGTGGCACAAGACGTGGGCCAACCAGGATTTGCTGGGCATGGCGGCGCGGAATGCGCTGGCTATCTACCTGCGCGATTTTCCGCGGGCGAAGACCGCACAGGAGCGGATGGTGTGTATCGATCAACTCATCCATGCCTTTCACATCAGTTTGCGAGACGGACAGTTGAACCGGTCGTTTGCCAATAACTTGATTGAAGGGTCGCACCAGCAAGTGGTGAAGTTTTTGGACGGCCTATCGGCGCTGCCGGGCGGCGTGGATAAAGCTGAGTGGCGGGAACAGGTGGAGACGATGTTCAGGCGGAGGAGGGGGAAGGCTTAAAAAAGACAAAACCCACTTGCAACCGTGGGTTTTGTCTTTTGTCGGGGCGGGCTTATAGCTCGGAGAGCAGCTTGGCCTTTTTAGCGTTGAATTCCTCTTCGGTGAGGACGCCGCGATCACGCAATTCGCCCAGGCTGGCGAGGAGGCTGGTGATGTTGTTGGGGGCGGCTACGGAGGCAACAACGGATCTGACCTGCCCTTCTTCGAGGCGGATCTTGGCGTTGAGCATGACCGTTTTAAAGCGGATGGGGTTGCCGATTATGGTGAAGCGGTTGACGCCCATCTCGCTGGCGGTGAGCACTTCGATGCTGCCGTAATTGAATAAACGCCCGAGCCAGTCTTGTTCCATTTTTACGTCATTGACTTTTTCAAGAGAGGAGTCGGTGACGTTTTTGTTGAGGATGCCGATGACCTGGATGACGCGCAGGTTGGTGACGATGTACATGTGATGGCTCCAGTAGAGGGCGTCACGGACGAGGCTGGCCAGGGGGATGAGCACCAGGAGATAGCCCAGGCCTACCAGCGGGTTGCCGGCGCTGGAGGCGATCAGGATGGAGACGATCACAATGGTGAAGGCTACGAAGGCGAGTTCGACGAGGATTTCTCGCAGCAGCACGAACCAGTGCCGGCGGGTGACCAGTAGGATTTCCTCACGTTCGCCGAGTAGTTTTTTCAGATAAGCGTCGGTCATGGTGACATTCCTCCGGGAAAGATAGTTTGAGTATACCTGCTCAGCGATCGAAAAAACTCCCAAATTTAGGTGTATGCAGGGTGCGAAACACCCCACATACACCTCAAATATGGCCGATTTTCGCCTCTGGCTGAGTAATTAAAATTGAGTATATATCAAATTCCTAAAGAGAGGGGAGATTGGTAGTTCGCGCGCGCCAGTTTTGGAAGTCCATATTATTGAGAAACAACTCCAAGGCTTGACGAGATCGAGTAGTAATGCTAAAATGACGTAAATATGTTCAAACATGCTTACCAATCGAGTGACTATGATTCAGGCAAAATTCGATACTGAAAACATATTGCGCATCATCGATGGAATCCGCGACCCAATCCGGATTGAGATCGTCTTTCTCGTTGGGCGGAACAAAGCTATGAACGTAGGCGAGATCACCGAGTGCTTCAAAATCAGCCGCCCGGCTATCTCACATCACCTTAAGATCCTGAAAGACACCGGGATCCTGCGCAGCGAAAGGGTTGGACAAGAGATTTATTATCGGTTGGACCGGAAGCACCTGGTGAACAGCCTGCGCAATCTGGCGGACGCTGTCGATAATTGCAACTGCAATCCAGAGGAATAATTCAGCCAGTTTTTTTAATGAGTTATGTAAACGTGTGTAAACATATTTACAAATCATCTTTTTGAGAATAAGGAAAGAGTATATGGATCAAACGATACAGGAATCTCAAATCAGAAATACAACCAGCCGCCTGACCGCTAAGGATCATTGGGATCACTGGCTGGCGCGATTGGGGTACCGACGCATGCATCACCGGGTTGAACCGGGATTGTATGCCTTGGGCCAACCTGGCCCGGTTTCGCCGGTGTTCGTGACCGCCAACTACACCCTCAGTTTCGATGCCCTGCGAGCCGCTCTCCGGGATCTGGACGCCTATATTTTGGTGTTAGACACGCAGGGGGTCAACGTCTGGTGCGCAGCAGGCAAAGGTACTTTTGGAACAGATGAACTGGTCCACCGTATCGAAGTGACCAGGTTGGGCGAGGTCGTCTCGCATCGTAAGTTGATCTTGCCCCAATTAGGCGCGCCTGGTATCGCTGCGCACATCGTTACACAGAAAAGTGGTTTTCATGTGGAATATGGCCCGGTGCGGGCAGCGGACCTGCCAGAGTATTTGCAGGCCGGGAAGGCTACCCCAGAAATGCGGCGGGTGCGCTTCCCAATCCGAGATCGGGCTGTTCTTATTCCTGTGGAAGTGATGCATGTACTGCCCTGGCTCTTGCTGGCGGCGCTCGCGCACAGCCTGCCCGCCCTAGCCGCCATCTTAGCCGCGGTGGTACTCTTTCCGCTGCTCTTGCCCTGGCTGCCGACTCATAATTTCACCACCAAGGGCTGGATTTTGGGATTTCTGGCCGTCCTGCCATTTGCCGCATGGAGCATTTTCTTTGGCGAAGGCTTGTTCTGGCCTCGGGCCGGTTGGGCGTTATCAAACTTGCTCCTATTTCCACCCATCACTGCTTATCTCTCTATGAATTTTACCGGTTCGACCACTTTCACTTCACGGACCGGGGTGCGCCGGGAAATTTTCCATTATTTCCCATCGATGGCCTGGAGCGCCGGCGGCGGGTTGGCGCTGGCAATAGCACTGTTCTTTATTAAACTGTGAGGAAATTATGTTTGACGCCTATGCTGTCAATACCCTAAAACTAGATGAGTCCCTTTGCACCGGCTGCGGTATTTGCCTCAATGTCTGCCCGCATGAGGTTTTCGAACATAAACAACGCAAAATCACAATAGCCAACCCGGCTAACTGCATGGAATGCGGCGCATGCCAGCTCAATTGTCCATTTCATGCGATCCATGTGGAAAGCGGGGTGGGCTGTTCCGGGTCGATCATCATCGCCGCGCTGACTGGCCGACCAGAGATCGACCATGTCTGATGCGTACATTGGAGTCTTTATTGTTACTTCCCCGCACGAAGAAAAATCCGCTGCCGGCGAGGATGCGCAGCAGCGGATGAAGGTTCTTTTGTGGTGGATGGCGAAGACTATTTCTTGCGGCCGTTAGAAGAGAAATCGTCGTCGTCCTCTTCTTCCTCGTCTTCGTCCTCGTCCTCATCATCGAATTCTTCTTCGTCGAAGTATTCGAAATCTTCGTCATCATCGCCATCTTCAGAGTGAACGTGGCCGTGTTCCAGTTCTTCTTCGTCGGCGGCGCGAAGATCCATCACGGTGATTTCAAAGGTGAGTTCTTTGCCAGCCAGGACGTGGTTGAAGTCGAGGCGGACATTGTCTTTGGTAACCTCGATGATGCGGGCTTCCAGAACATCGCCGTCCTCATTCTTGACGTCCAGTTCGACGCCAACTTTGAGGGGGATGTCGGAGGGGATTTCTTCGCGAGGAACGTCGACGACGGCTTCGGGGTCAATCTCGCCGTAGGCATCGGCGGCGCTGACGGTGACTTTCTTGGTGTCGCCGATCTTCAGGCCGTACAGCTCGCGCTCGAGGCCGGCGATGATATTCTGATGGCCCTGAATGAACTCGATGGGGTCGATCCCTTCGGTCGAATCGACGATTTCGCCGTCAACGGTCAAGGTGTATTCGAGGGTGACGACCACGTCGTCGGCAATTACGGAGGGGGTTGTAGTTTGACTCATGCTTGCTTCTTTCTTATAGATGATACCGGCCCACAATATTGTGGGCGCGGTTGATAAAACAGGTTCTTTTGGATCTTTCAGCGGCGGGTGAAGCTCACGCCAAAGAGCCACAAAACGCACCGATTATATCATATCTGTGCAAAAAACGGCGGCTTTTTCCGCGCTTTCGCCGGGAGTTTCGATCTCGATCACACGGCTGTCGCCCCAACGTTCGAGAGCGTGAAACAACAGGTGAGGACGGACAACAGCCAGGGCCATACGGAATTCACCGCGATCGAGGGCGGAGAGGGCGGAAAGCCAACCCTGATTGCGCTCGAACTCTAGCGGGCCTAACTCGTCCACCACCAGCAGGTCGCAAGGGCAGGCGGCGGCGAGTTGGGCATCCGCCCAGGCGAGGGTGTTTTGCTGGAAATCCCAGTTGAGCTGTCCGGGCAAGCGTTCGGCTCGGCGATTGGCCAGCAGGCGTGATTCGCCGCTGCGCAGGTCAAGGGCATCGATGGCAACGCGGCGATTTCCTTCATAGCGGGCTTGCGAGAGAATTCCAGCCACGTTCCAGGCTTTTTGTTTAGCCGCTGCCGCCACGATCTGGCAAAAAGCGGTCTTGCCAGCGCCGCGACCGCCGCTGACCAGGTAGATTTGGGGATATTGTGAAGCTTGTGTCATTCTTCCTCCGGTTTACCATTCTCGCCATTTGTCGGCTAGATTTTTATGATGGCCCATTTTGCAGGCGTGGACGATCTCTTCGAACGCATCGCAGAGGTCTTCACGCTCGTAGGTTTCGATGAAATGGTCATTCTGGCTGTCAAGTAAGTTCAAAGATTCTATACAGCCTTTGAGTAGATCTAAGCGGGTGGTCTCACTGGCTTCGGGTCCTAAAGCGATGAGGTTGTCAATTGTATCTAGAAAGATTTGGCGTGTATCGTGGAGCGCAGCAGCGGGCACAGATTCTTTCCAGATCTCAAAACGTTGCTTCACGCGCAGATCTTTGAGTGTTACCGTGGCGAGGTATTCGCTGCGCAGCCGCGAAACATCTTCGCGGCGCGTTTTTTGTTCCTGGGCTTTACTCTCGTCCTCTTTAATAACGGTTTCACGGTCATGGTCCCAACGCCACTGTTCCAGCAACTGTGTTGCCAACCATTCCCACGAAGCTCCAGACCCGCACCAAATTTGCTTTTCGGCTTCTGTGGGTTCTAGGAAGCCGATTTGCTTGAACTCCGCGGGGAGAGGTTGCCAGAGCCAAAGCATGGCCGGTGAATTCTGCCAGGCGTGATGATTGAGCGTGAGCACTTCACGTAACAACGGAAGCGACAAATCTGGCTCGCCCGAGTCGATCCAGGGGGATGCAATGACAAGTACGCGATCCTGGCGCCCTTGACGCCCTTTTTGGAGGATGCGGCATACGCCAAAGCGGCCATCTTCGAGCGGCATCAAAAATACATCTCCGGGGTTTGGCAGATTTGCTTTTGTTTTTTGGGGGGGCATTTATTGGATACCTCGGTGGCTTTGATCAATTTTGGTTACTGCTCAGACCTTTGTGGGAAGAAGCCGAATTTGTAGTGGTTTGT
>JAEXTI010000081.1 GCA_023406965.1 Chloroflexota bacterium | reverse complement strand
CAGGCATGGACGAGCCGGCTACTTGAGACTGAAAAGACTGGTCGGTGATGGGCAATAAAGACATGGCTTATATCCTACTTTTTCTTTTTGGATTTCTTGTCTTCTTCTTTGTGCTTCTCTTTTTCTTTCTTGTGTTCGTTCTTGTCCTTGTGCTCTTCTTTTTCTTTGTGCTTCTCTTCTTTGTGCTTATCTTTCTCTTTTTCAGCTTGTTCGGCAATGTCCTGGACGTCTTGGGGGGTCCAAAAATCCACCAGCTCGCCTTCGGTTTCCTGGGTTAACTCGGCCCAGGATGAAATGGGCAGGGCAAGATGGGCCAATGCAGCGGTGGGCATGGCCTCAATGCGCCGCCCGAGGGTGAGTAGTAACGCCTCGAGGCCGGGGTTGTGCCCAATAACCATGACCCGCTCGATGCCTTCGGGTAAGGTGTGCAGCACGTCCAGGTAGGCGGCGGGTTCCGCCAGGTACAACTCGTCCAGCAGATGGACGGGACCAATTTCTCGGCAGTCTTCGCAGAGGATTTCAGCGGTTTGGGCCGTGCGTTTGGCAGAGGATGAGAGCACAACCTGGGGAACCAGTTCTCGGTCCAGCAGGAGATGTCCCATGGTGTGCGAGTCGCGCTGTCCGCGTTTTGAAAGGGGGCGTTCCTGATCGGCAAGATGGGTGTCTTTCCAGCTAGATTTACCGTGGCGCAAAAGGAGTAGGGTTTTCATGTGGCCTGTTGACCTCCGGGCTTCACTTGAAATCGAGGATACGAAAAAAAGTATATCATAAATGCGGGCCTAAAAAGTGAGGTGGCATGGGGAATTATGAATTTTAGCGCCTCGCAACAGTTGCCTGCTTGAATCAAAAACGATGCCGCGCGGACATGCGGCATCGTTTTTGGGGTTATCCGGTCAGCCGGCCTAATTGGATGGGCCGGAGGGGGTGGCGGTAGGCAGGACGTACACGTCACTGGTTGCTACAGCGGGTGGGTAGGTGGCCAGCGCAGATTCTTCGCGCAGGGTCACGAAGTACAATGCCGCCAGGGACAGCCCGACGAACACCACAGCAGCAGGAACAAAGAAGGTCATCCGCTTTCGGTAGGTGGCGCGGTCGGGAGGGGTGTAGACGGCTTTGCCAGCCTGGATTTTTTCCAGTTCCTCGCCGTGCTCCTCTTCCATTTCATGGTGCGTCATCTTGCCGGTGAACATGGCCTTGCTGAAGTGCTTGATATGCACATTGTAGAAGTGCCAGATGAGGATGGCCAGTACCGCCAGCACGGCTTCGGCGCCGTGAGCGGCTTTGGCCGCCGGGATGAACTGGCCGGGGAGCACATTGGCGACCCCGATGGGATTCCACAGCATGAAGCCGGTCAGGCCCATCAGAACGGTGCCCCAGATCATGGCCCAGTATTCCATTTTCTCGGCGAAGTTATAGCGCGGCATCTTGGGCTGTTTCTTGCTCAGGCGCAGGTTATACATGACGAAGTCGATGACATCCTTGCCATCTTTGATCCCAGGGAGCATGGTGGCTTCTACGCGCAAAACGAACAGTTTGTAGGCCAGGATGATCACATGGTAGACCGATTCGAGGGCAAAGATGATGGCGGCGGTGCGGTGGATGATGCGAGTAGCCTCAATGCCACCCAGCGCGGCGATGAAATCCTGCGATATGGGCCACAGGGAATATTTCTGTGCCAGACCGGTCAAACCCAGGGTTGTGAAGGTGAGGATCAGGATGAAGTGCTCAATCCGTTGAGGGATGCTAAAGCGCAGGTAGGTTTTATGTTCCGTGCTCATCGTTTAGCCCTCCTTCTTTTCTTCTGGGGCAGGGGCAGCGGCCTTTTTTGGCTTGCGAACCAATTTGTCGGTCACCCGGCGATAGATATCGGTGACAACGATCAAACCCATGCCGCCCAGGGCCGCGGGGATCAAGATGTTGTAGAAGAGCTGAACGTAGTACACCAGGGGATATTTATCCTTGCTGGGGATGTAGTGGCTCAGCCAGGAATCGGGGAAGTTCTCGTTGGCATCCGGGTGGCAGCGCTGGCAGGCGATCATAATATTCTGCTTGACCTGCAGGCCTTTCTGGGGGTCGTCGGTGGCAGCGATGTCGTGAACCCCGTGGCAGTCGTAACACACCGCTTTGTTGGTTTCCTGATCCGGCGACTGCTTCTCGAAGAGGGTGACGGTTGTGCCGTGGAAATCGGCCACGTAGGTATTCATAACCTCGGTCGAGATGCCGTACTTGTCCATGATGTCGCCGCGGCTGTGGCATTCGGCGCACATGTTGGGCGAATTCAGGCGGAATTCGTTGGTGCGGGCTTGCGTCAGGTTGTGAATGCCGTGGCATTCATCGCAGGCGGGGACATCGGGGTTGGCTTCCTGGAAGACGGCCTTGCCATGCACGCTGTTCTTGTACTGTTCTACGATGGTGCTGTGACAGTTGGCGCAGATGAGGGCGATGTTGGCGTTTTCTGATTGGGCAGGGTCACCGTTGGCGTCCTTGACAATGGGGGCTGTGGCATGGGCGCTGTGGCAATCGGCGCAGACGGGGGTGTTGGGGTTGCCCTCGGCGGCCAGTTTACTGTGGGCATTGTCCATCGTGGCTTTGGTCTGGTTGGGGTGACACTGTGTGCAGGTCGCCTCATATTGCTTGACGTATTCCTGGGCGGACTGGGCTGTGTTGACTGGATGAGGGTAGGAAACAATGTTCGGGTGGCAGATCTGGCAGGCAAGGCCAGCATGCACGCCCGTGTTATAAGCTTCCATATCGACAAACATGGAAAGCTTATCCCCGTTGGGCAGCTCAAATTCGGTGCCGGGCGTTGAGTGGCAGCTCAAGCACAGCGAGTTGTCCGGCAGTTGGGCCGGGGGCAGCGGCTCAGGCGCGACCTGAACCTGTCCAGGCAGTTGCGCCGCGTATGCCGCTCCAGCGGTGAGCAGGAGCACGGCAGCCAGGGCCAGGAATTGGATGGATCGAGTGAGGTATTTTCCCTTCATTCCATTCTCCTCGCGATAGGAATATGGGGTGGATTTCAATTAGAAATCTTAAATCAGTCTGAGTATAAGATTAATTATACCTTAGGGATATGAGCGGGGTGCTTAAAAAAGTCGGATAAATGTCACAAATTTCACAAAGTCAGGCGGATTAATAACAATAAGCGTGGCTCCTCAGCCCGAGGTGGATGAATCACGTATTTGAGGTGTGTATGGGCTGCAAAGCAACTCATACACACCTCAAATTGGGGCATTTTCAGCAGTCACTATTTCTCGGGTGCGCCGTCCAATATCCACTGCTTGACCAACTCCAACTCCTCGGCGCTAAACTGGCCAAAGTGGCTGGAGGCGGCGGTCTGGATGGTATAGAACAGGCTCTTGTCGGGGTCACCGGGAACGATGACCGGGCCGCTTTCGCCTCCCGCCATGAGGGCGGTGTAATCGAGGATGTTCAGGCCTTTCATGCCGGTGGAGCCGTGACAGGCTCCGCAGCGCGTTTCAAAGGCGCCGCTCAGAGAAGCGTAAGTGGGCGGGCCGCCGGCAGGAACGGCAGGTTCTTCTGCTTCCGCGGGGGGCAGAATATACTGTTCGGCCTGGATGTTGAGGATTTCGCGCAGGCGAGGAGCGTCAAAACCGGCAAACTCCCAACTGGCTCCATGGCAGGCGCTGTTGGAACAGAACGAGGTGTTGCTCGAGCCGCCCGCGTCTTCGACCGAATGACAGCCCGCGCAGGAGCTGTCGAAGATGTCGCGGTGCAGGGTGATCCAGTTGGGGTTTTTGTGGGATTCGGGCTCGAAGCCTTTGCTCAACTCGAGATTGGCGGTGATTTGGTTGGGGGCCGAAACGACCGGGACGGAATGGCAGAGGTTGCATTCCAGGCGGATGGCTTCATCGGCGGCGGAGAGGTGCTTGCCATCGTGGCAGCGGAAGCAGCCGGGCGAGTCTTTGTGGGCCAGGTTGTTGGGGTGGGTTTCCCAATCCATCTTCTGATCGAGGAAATTGGTGCGCTTCCAGGCTTCTTGCATGGCGAGGATAGCTTTATCCACCAGGGCGGCGTTGGCGTCGTAGAATTCGGTTTGTTCTTTCTTGTAATAACTGGTGATTCCGGCAATCGCGTCCATGGCGGCCTGTTCGGATTCGTATTTGGGGCTGAGCACCTGGACACCCTTTTTCTTGATATTGGGGATATCGGGGGAGACCAGGCGGCGGGTGAGTAGATCATCCATTAAGTCCACCGGATTTTCCACCAGGTGGGCGGTGCGGTTGTGGCAGGTGATGCAGTCCATGCGTTGCAGGCCTTCTTCCGGAACGGAGGAAGGGTTGAAGCCTGACTCGACGTCGACGTATTCGGTCACGGTACCATCCGTGGCGGTGACCTTGACGTAGGGGATGTTCTGGTCGCGCTCATCGGTAGCGTAATATTCCACCACGTTTTCGACGTGCCAGTGGATGCCAAAGCCCAGGCCTTCGCGCGAAGTGCCTCCACCGGTTTTTACCACCAGGAAGGTGGATGTGGTGGAGTTGTTTTCGTCTTCTGCAAAGCGGCGAATTTCGACCAGTTTGTCGCCCGAGAAAACTTCAGGTTTGTGGCAGTTTTCGCAGGCTTCGCGGGCAGGGGCCATGTTCTTGGCGACGATCGGATACTCGTAATTATTGAGAATCATAGCGCTGCCGGTCTGCCAGGAATACTCAATCTTGCGGGGGATGAGTACGTGCAGGCGGTCGCGGCCCATGTGGCAGTCCTCGCAGGAGACGTTGGTGTGCGCAGAGTTGAGGTAGGTGATGTGCTGAGGCGGCATGGTGTGGCAGGTGAGACCGCAGAAGGAGGGGGTATTGGTCTCTTCCCAGGCGTAGTTGGCGCCGGCAAAAAGCACCAGCATGAGTAAGACGATGGCGAACAGGGGCAAGATGCGCGCGAACGTTTTCGCGTCGGCTGGGGGCAAAAAGAAATTGCGAATGGATCGGAAGAATTTCTTCATGGCACTCCCTTGATATAGAAAGATTAAAATAGGGTTAAGAGATATTATAACTCGGATTACAGACGAATCCAACCGTTGGAAGAAGAAAGCACCCCGGGCAATTTGCTCGGGGTGCTTTGGGGTCGTGCGGTTTACGAAACGATCAGGCTTACGGCCGGGTCATACCGGTGACATCGCCGCCCAGATCCACGATCGAGTCGTACAGCGCCTGGGCCACATACTTGAAGTTGTGGGCGAATGCGCCAGGATCCTTCTGGTAGTACTGGTAGTTGTAGGCGGCCTTGAGCAGGCGCGGCGTCCAGGCGTTGTAGCCAATGGAACCGCCTTCAGCATTCTTGTCCGCTTCGCCGTCGCCGTCCGCATCCACAAAGAAGTACGGATAGGCGTGCGCGTCATAGACTGTGCCGACGCTGGTTTCGACGGCCTTGGCTTGAATGGCGGCATAGAGCTTTTCGGCCATGCCTTCCAACTCACCCTTGAGGCCTTCGGTCACGTCACCGTCCCCGTCGTAATCCGCGGTAGAAGTCATGCGGATGGCGCCCGGATCATCGGTGCCGTGGCAGCCGGCGCAGGCAGCGGCCATGGGAGCCAGAGCGTGCGGGTCGTGGCAGGAGGTGCAGGTATTGAAGTTGGCCGTGTGAGCGAACTGCGCGGCGTACTCCTTGCCCTCGTACTGGTAGATCCCCTTGGCATCTGAGCCGAAGAGCGTGGCGCCCGCGGCGAAGTAGTGGACGTTGGAGAAGCGCAGTGTTTCGCTGGGGGTGTCGGCGTCCAAGTCCGTCACAGCCCGGTCGATGGTGCCCGAGAAGGCGCGGCCCTGGTGGCATTCGAGGCACAGGTTGTTGGGATCGCCTTCGGCGAAGGCCAGTTTGGCTCCGCTGGGGAAGGGCACCGAAGCAACCGATAGCAGGGCAGGCCAGTTGGCGTGGTCGTGGCAGGTGTAGCAGGAGAAGCCGTTGGAGGGCTCGTTGGCGATGTTGACGCCTTCCTTCACAAACTGCGGCAGACCGGTGGCGGAGTGGCAGCGAGCGCAGGAGCCCGGAACCTCGCCTTCACCGTCCCAGTGGCGGAAGGCCTCTGAGTTGCCGGCGAAGTGCCCCGCGTCCTCACGGTGCATGGCGGTCATGTCGATGGGGGTGGATAGCTGGGTGTTGAGGTCCTCCAGCGAATCGTACATCAGTTGGATGGTGTACTTGTTACCGTGCGCGAAGTTGCCCGGGTCTTTGAGGGACACCTGGTAGTTGTAGGCGGCCTTCAGCAGGCGGGGGGTCCAGGTGGTGTAGGCAACGTTTCCGCCTTCGGCATTCTTGTCAATTGCGCCGTCGCCATCCGCATCGGTGAGGAAGTAGGGGTAGGTGGCTGAGTCGTAGATAATTCCGGTGCCAACCACTTCCTTGGCGTAGGCGAGAATGCCCTGGTAGAGAGCTTCCTGCACGCCGGTGATTTCGGCGGCCATCCCTTCCGCGGTATCGCCGTCGCCGTCATAGTCGGCGGCGGAGGAGAGCATGCGGATGTTCTTGAGATCTTCAGCGGCAGCAACGTCTTCGTGGCAGAAGGCGCACTGATCGAGCTTGACCTCGAGAGTGTGGGAGTTGTGGCAATCGGCACAGGTGGCGTAACCTTCGATGTGATCGAATTTGGCGTCGTAGGCTTTGCCGTCGTATTCATACCCGCCCTTGACTTCAGTACCGTACAGCGTGGCAGCGGCGGCGAAGTAGTGGACATTGATGAAGCCGAAGCGAACTTCCGCATCGCCTTCTTTGATGGGGGCGACCACAGCATCCAGGTCGGTGGCGGCAAATTTTTCAATTTGGGCATCAACCTGGACCTTGGAGGCGCGACCCTGGTGGCAGATGAGGCAGCGCGCGGAGTCGCCGGCATCGCTCACCACCAATCCGGAGGGGAAGGTGACATCGGTGAGGGCGGCGGTAGCCGGGTTGTGGCAGGCTACGCAATCGACAGTGGTACCGATAGGGGCAGCGGCGTCAACTTTGCCCGCTTCACTGCCGTCGGCGCCGAGGAAGTCCTGGTAGCCGGTGCTACTGTGGCAAGTAGCACAGCCGGCCGGGACAGCTTTATCCTCGGTCTCATCCCAATGGACGAAAGCTTCAGAGGCAGCATCGTTGTGCGGCGAGGCGGCCCACATTTCCTCGTAAGGAACTGAGGGGCCAGGCGGAGGCGTTTCGACCACCGGGCACGGTGCGGGCGCGGGGCAGGTGGGAATAGCCACCGGCGCGGGCGCGGCCGTTTCGGTTGCTGCGGCTTGACAACTGCTAAGAAGTACTGCGGCGAGCACGAGCAACCCTGCTAGGATCAAATACATGGGTGTCCGTTTGGACATAGATACATTCTCCTCGTGGAAATTTACCGACAGAATAGTGAAAAGAAAATTGTGGACGGTTCTAGTGTTCTGTAATCACCTCCTTGGGTTAGCCGTTACATGTGTGTTATTAGATTATAGCGGTAATATTTGTGTAATACAAGGTTAAATAAAGATTAGAGAATGAGTGGTTTGCTTGACGGGAAGGGGATGGATGGTATAATACGGAGACATTGATGCGGGGTAGAGCAGAGGTAGCTCGTCAGGCTCATAACCTGAAGGTCATTGGTTCGAATCCAATCCCCGCTACTAACGACCTTCAGGCTAGTCAAAATAGACTAGCCTGAAGGTTTTTAGTTCACAAATCCGACCCACCAGGAGGATTTGGAATGAACCGTAGACCTACAGGCCTAAAAACTGTAAGGGCAATTGAGGGCTTTCTCCAGTACAAAACCGCCGAGGGCTTGAGCCCGCGGACCATCGTGATGTACAAGCATGACCTGGATTTGTGGTTGGAACATGCGGGCGAACAGGATATTTCCAAGTTCACCCCGCAACAGTTGCGCGCTTACATCTCCTACCTGCTGACCGACTATACCCCCCGCCGGATCACCGGAGGAAACGATGTAAAGCTCTCACCGAAAACAGTGCGCAATGCGTGGGTCACGCTTGCCACTTTCTTCCGCTTTGCTTCCGAGGAGTTTGGCATACCCAACCCGATGCGCACAGTGCCGGCGCCGAAGTTCACCAATAAGGTGGTGGAGCCGTTTACGCGCGAAGAAGTGGAGGCGATGATCAAGGTGTGCGATAACTGCGCTGAATCTAAAACTGACCGCCGGCGCAAGTTCACCATGCAGCGCGCCACCGGATTGAGAGACCGGGCGATTGTTATGATCCTGGTGGATACGGGGCTGCGCGCTTCGGAGCTCACGGCCTTGCGCATTGAAGACGTGGATGTGAAATCGGGTAAGATCACGGGGCGGCACGGCAATGAGGGCCACGCCAAAGGGCGCAAGGGCGCGCGGCGCACGCTGTGGCGCTACCTGGCCAGCCGGGAGGATACGGATGACACGGAGTCGCCACTGTTTTTTGGTAAGTTTGGGAGACCCTTGAACAGCGATGCGCTGCGGCAACTGATTGGGGCTTTGGGAGAAAAGGCCGGCGTGAAGAACGCGCACCCGCATCGCTTCCGGCATACGTTTGCCATTTCGTATCTGCGCGCGGGTGGCGATCTGTTCACCCTGCAAATACTGCTGGGACACAGTTCGCTGGAGATGGTGCAGGTATATGCGCGGGTGGCGCAGGTGGATGCAGAGCGCGTACACCAAAAGGCAAGCCCAGCAGATAATTGGCATTTGTAAGATACTCATAAGTACCGCTCGGCAAGGATTTTTATAGCGCGGCTGGCCTCGGCTGGGTTGACCTGGGTTAAGAGGGATTCCGGGTCGCCGCTGGCGTGAAGTTGTGACGGGTGTGCTTTCAGATCATCGCCGGGTTGAGAAGGAGTTTCTTCGATCATCTCGGCAATGATCTTTGCGCGGTCTTTGGATTTGATGCCGGCGTAGATCGAATCGGTCACATGGACGCTGCTGTGCATCAGGTTGCGAGAAACCACCTGGTATTGGGCCATTGTTTTCGAGTGCTCCAGCCCATAAATGGCGTGACCATGCCGGAATAGGGGGGGTGTTTGTAAGGCAAGCCAACGATCTCATAGAGTTGCTTCAAAAAACAATCAGGAATTGGTTCAATCGAGATGATCATCGTGTTCAAGCTGACGTACCCCAACGGGCAGTCAGCTCGCTAAGAGATTTCTTCTGCTGCATGTTCCAAATCCTCATCACTTGGACGTGAGTAGCGGGCAGTTGTATCAAGCCGGCTGTGACCGAGAAAAGTCGCCGCCGTGACAATGTCTATATTAGGGTTACGTACCAAGCGGGTAGCCACGGTATGACGAAACGTGTGTGGACTGACATTCTCAACACCAGCTTGAGCCGCATATTTTTTTACTGTGTACCAGATCGCGTAAGTGCTCATCGCGTTCCCCTCTTGAGTCCTGAACAGTGATTCTGTCGCGTGTTGAGCAAGTTCATTTCGCCCTTCTGAATCCAGGAATGTTTGTATTGCATCGCGAGCCTTGACGTGAATTGGAACACGTCTTTGCTTTCGCCCTTTCCCTGAGCGAACAGTAACCCATCCAGACCGATCCCCAAATTGTACATCGCCGCATTTTACAGCAGCCACTTCGGAAGCCCGCAGCCCGGTCGCAGCCAGAAAATGGAGCAGAGCATGATCGCGTAAGTTGCCGGCCACTTTCGCTTTACGAATGATCTTGTTGACCGCCTGCTCGGAGAGCGCTTTGGGGGCAATTGCCTGCTGGCCCAGACCATGAATATGAAGGGTTGGATTCTTAGTAACGTATTTATTTTCAACTGCCCAGGTATAAAAAGCTGAAAGCGCCGCCAGTTTGCGGTTAATCGTGGAAGCCTTCTGTTTATCTCCCATCTCATCGCGCCAGTTCTTGACATCATCATCGATCAGATTGGTAACAGCAAACTTTTCTCCAGTGTGTGCTTCAAACCATGTCGCAAACAGTCGCAAGTCAGACAAATATGCCCGGATTGAATGGCGGCTGCGATCCAGACCTTTCAGGTGGAGTTCAAACTGGGTGAGTAGGTTTTCCAGATCCATAGTTTCGCTCATCGTTCACTTCCTTCGTTTTATCTTGGGTGAGCAGCTGCCATTAGTTGTTTCTCTGAAGACCCAAAATGGCGAAAAAGAGGCCAAAAAGGGCCTTTGGAGACAAGGCAACCCAAGATAATAATAATTATCTTGGGTGCTATCATTCCACACCCCTCGCGAGACCACTTGGCGACGGGGGCGGCGAAATGTCGGATCTCAAAGATAATGGGAGTGTCTCGAAGATATTGGGAGTGGTCTCAGAGATAATGGGAGTAGCCTAATTGGGGGCATCCATAGAGAGGCGTTTTTGCTGGAGTTTCTGCAAATGCTTGGCGAGCCGTTCCACCTTTCGTAACGGAAACACATAAGTGTAGCAGCCATCCAAATCGGGGCCAGCGATGGGCACTAAATTGCCGCGGCGAACATACCCCATCAAACGCCGATTGGATATTCCCAATAAGTCTCGGGCCTCGTAGAAGAAGATGTGTTCCGCACGAAACTGGTCGAAGTGCTTTTGTTTCAAGTAAGACTGTCCATTGTAAGAAGCAACCGTCTTCAATACCCCCCGAGCTATCCAACCGAGAAAGACCTCATTTTCCACCCTCAGGTCAAAGGCAGCTTCCTCAACGGATATCCATGCTTCTTCTTTCGCGTTTTGGCTCATCAACATATCCAGATCTTTCCGGGTAAATGAGATTTCGTTGCAAGCCCACGACTTTTGTTGTGAGGAGCTGCGCCAGGAGCATAGTTTGTGAGAAACAACTAGTTGGATGAGCCGGGCCTCGTCAAAGCGGACACAAGACAATTGTTGAGTTGCATCAGCGAGGCTAACCAAATCATCGTCCATGCCGTCAACAACCAGAGTACGGTTATCCACTTTGGACATGAGGTTAGCAACATCACTTTTTGCAAAGTGCATATTTGCTTTGGAGCCAGGGAGCATTTTCAAAACGCGTTCTTTTTTCAGACGCAAGACCGTTTCCGGAGAAAAGCCAAGCCAGTATGAGGCTTCTTGTAAGGAAAGAGGCTGCGTCCAAGATCGTTTTAGCTCTCGAAGATCGTTCCGCCGGTAAAATCGAGTTGTAAGTTTTTCATTGAGTGATGAAATATCTGTTACCAGGCCAATTTGTCCGAGACGGATCAAGACATTTTCTGGAATATTCAAGATAGCGGCAGCCTCTTTGAGCGTGGCAAAATGCGGGGCCTGTGAAAAAGAGGCTGGTAAACTGTGAGCCATCTGGGCGAACCATGAGCGGTCGCGCTGGAAATCCCTCAATGCTTCTTGGATGAAACGGTAGTCAAGGTGTTTCCAGCGGGTTGGGACCCAGTAAGAATAAAAAAGCCCCAAATTGGACAGTAAATTGCTCTCCGGTTCTGGGGCAGCTAGATGCAAGAAGGTTCGGAACTCATCAGGCCAATTGGACATAAATTCCAATGCACGGGAATATGCCCAAAAAACCTCGGCCGGAAGTGCATGCAACCGGACATCATTGAGACGATACAATTTCAGCGGTTTGACTGGTTTCAGGGGATGAGGCGGCAAGGATTCGGCCAGGAATAATACCCCCACAGCTAATCCTTCTGCTAAACTGCACAGAAGAACCGAAGGCTGCTCTGGCCAGCCATATCCTGGATC
>JAEXTI010000073.1 GCA_023406965.1 Chloroflexota bacterium | reverse complement strand
CGACGGCCTGGGCGACGGCTTCAAGCTGGATGGCGGCGAGCAGCGCCGCCTGGATACGCTGTGGTGGAACGCCGGGCGCTACGTGGAGGTGCTGGTAGAGACCTCCAACCAGCCCCTCACCATTCACAGCGTGTTGTGGCACGAGACGCGCTACCCGCTGGAGGCGCGCAGCGCCTTCCAGTCGGACGACGAGCGCCTGGACAAGGTCTTCAAGCTGGGGGTGCGGGCCTTGCAAATGTGCGCCCACGAGACCTACATGGACTGCCCCTTCTACGAACAGATGCTCTATGCGGGGGATGGTCGCCTGGAATGCCTGGTGACCTACGCCCTGACCGAGGACGAACGCCTGCCGCGCAAGGTTTTGCAACTCTTTGACTGGTCGCGCCTGCCCGAAGGCCTGACCCAATCGCGCTACCCTTCGCGCATCCGCCAGATGATCCCGCCGTTTTCACTGTGGTGGGTGGCGATGGTCTCCGACTACCTCCTGTGGCGCGGCGACCCGGCTTTCGTGCGCTCGCTGCTGCCCGGCGTGCGTGCCGTGCTGGATGCGTTCACCCACCTGCGAGGAGCAGACGGGCTGGTGCGCTCGCCGGAAGGCTGGAATTACGTGGATTGGGTGCCCGCCTGGGAAAGCGGCATTCCCCCCGGCGGCCTGCCCGGCGAAATCTGCGGGCCCATCAACTGGCAGTATGTGCTGGCCCTGCGCCTCTCCGCCGGGCTGGAAACCTACTGCGGTGACAACGAACTGGCCGTGCGCTGGCAGCGCCTGGCGGTCGAGACCGCCCGCGCCCTGACGGAGCGCTACTGGGACGAAGAGTGCGGCTTGTTTGCCGACGACGCGGCCCACACCATCTTCACCGAGCACAGCCAATGCCTGGCGGTGCTCAGCGGGCTCATCCCGGCCCAACACCAGGCAAAAATCGCCCACAGCCTGTTCAACGCAGAAGGGCTCACCCGCCCGACCGTATACTTCATGCACTACTTCTTCGAGGCCTGCCGCGAACTGGATCGCATGGACGTGTTCTTTGAGCGCATGCAGGCCTGGTTCCAGATGAACGACCTGGATTTCAAGACCACCTACGAGAAAGACGACCCTGCGGGCACCCGCTCGGACTGCCATGCCTGGGGCGCGCACCCGCTGTTCCACTACTTCAGTTCGGTGCTGGGCATTCGCCCCATCGCCCCCGGCTTCGAGGTCGTGGAGATCGAGCCGCAGTTGGGGCCGCTCAAGCATGCCGCCGGGCTGATGGTGCACCCGCGTGGCAGGGTGGACGTGTCCGCGGAAGCCACGCCGGAGGGTCTGCGCGTGCGCGTGTCCCTGCCCAAGGGCGTCAAAGGCGTCCTGCGCCGCGGCGAGGCGTTGATCGATCTGGTGGCGGGGTATGCGGGGGAGATCATTCTGCCGTAGGTCGGATTGAGGGCGGTGATTTACAAACGTGTAAATGGTATATGGAGATTGTTCGATGAGGATCGTATTTGAATCGCCGGTGATATATGAACCTATTACAAAACCGATCGCGGGTCTAACTAACCTGGCTGAAATTTGTATTGATGATATTCGTTACGACGAAACCAATGGAATAATCGAAATACCTATGAAGCGGCGAGAGTGGAGCCCGCAAGAAAGAAAAGGATGCCTGGGGTTGGTTTGGTTGCGACCAAAGTATATACTAGGCCAGAACCGCATCGAGTCAGTCCTGACCATCCGACAGGTAACTGCGATGACCATGGATGTTGATGACATTCTTATAACCGAGTGCGATTCGCGGTTCAGCGCTATGATGGGCTTGACCATGTGGAATGATCAAATGTACCTCGATTCTGCCGAAGAGGTCAGGGGAAAGACACTTTGTAAAATTCGTATTGCAGTAAAAGGGATCAATATCGAACTTGCAGACCGGAAATAAAGTGCAGATGACAAAGCCGTAGCCGTAGGTCGGATTGAGGGCGGTTTTCCGTGACCGGAAGGGCATCAGATGCCGTGATGGCCCCATCCACCGCCCGAAATCCGACATCGGCTTAAGAATGTCGGATTTCGCTCAATAATCCTATATGGTGATCTTGTGAATTCAAAAGTGTAGTTACTCAGAATTGGTAAGTTGCTTGACCTTTAGCGTATCAGACAGGTTTTTGAGGAGCTTCAAGCCAATATGCTAGAACCCAAAAACGTGGAGAAGAGTAATGAATGACCAACCGATAATAACGAAAGTGGAAATTCTTGATGCAATAAAAACAGGAAACAAAATGATTGTTACTATCCAATTGTTGGCAGGTAAAATGGAAGGAGGAATGGTTCTAAAAACTGAAGATGGAACTAGCTCATGGAAAGTGACAGGAATGGGCACTATTCCTTCTTGTGCTTGGGCCAAAGGAATTCGAAGAGTGGTTTTAGACGCCCCCCTTTCTAGCTCAAATCAAGAATTGTTTAAAGGAACGTTGCTTTTGGGGTGCTAAATTACCCTAAGTTCAAGAATGTCGGATTTCGCTTGTATCTGGGTATTAGGAGAACCTGGAGGATTCGCTCAATCCGACCTACTGGTCCGCTCCCACATCTTCCCGTCCACCACGGCGAACAGGGCGGTGGCGGTGAGCAGGCCCAACGTCAGCCCGGTTTGCGGCAGGAAAGCGGCGGCGGTGGTGAAGGAGGCGTGCATCAGCACGCACACCAGCACGTTGCCGCGAGTGCGGTTGTAGGCCCAGGCGCACAGAATCGCCATCAGCAGGATGCCCACCAACCGGCTGAGCAGGTCGACGGGTAGGCTTTGGGGCGTGGATGGATAAAACCCGTTCAGATGCATGGGCAGATACCACAACGTGGTCAGCGCCCCCAGAATGAGCGTGGCGACCAGCGGGGAAAAGCGCTTTTGCAGCAGGGGCAGGGCGAAGCCGCGCAAGGCCGGCTCCTCGCTCAACGCCCCGCCGAACAAGAGCAGGTACACGAAGGTCAGTGTCACCGTGAGCGCCACCTGCCACCACGCCCCGCGGATCTCGACGCCCAACTCCGACAGCCCCGCCGCCTGCCCCAGCAGGTCTCCCGCCAGGATCAGCGCGGGCAGCCCCAGCAGGGCCAGCGCGTACCAGCCCGGCGCGGTGGAGGCGTCTTTGGTGGGCAGGAGTAAGCGGCGCATCTCCGCCGGTCTACTCAATGCCCAGGCCGCCACCCAGGCCGGGCCCAGCCACATCAAGCCGCGCGCGATCCAACCGGGGATGGAAGCCTCCACGGGCGTCGCGGAGGCATAGGGCAGGGCCACGAAGTACAGGATGCCCGTCACCAGCCAGCCGCCCAGCAGCACATCCCAGCGCAGGCGGGGTTGGGCCTCGCCGGCCTGCCCGCCGCGCAGCAGCAGGGTGAGCACGGCGGCAAAGGCCGGGGCAAAAGCCGCGAAGGTGCACAGATGCCGGAAGAAGGTGCGGTCGGCGGTGCCGATCAGCCCGGCAATCAGCCACAGCAGCCACGCCAAGAGGTAGGTGAGGCCAAAGAAGACCCCAACGGGCCGCTCGGCGGATTGTTTTTTGAGCCAGGCCAGAAAATTGTTCATGCGCGCGCCTTCCTTCGGAGTGGAGAGAATCTCTTTTTCGTTACGCTTCGGCCACAATCGCCGCCGGTTGGGTCAGGTTGTGAATCCATTTGCCGGAGCGGAAGCGCCACAGGCCGAAGCCCAGCCGCACCAGCTCCTCGCTGACGATCATTAAATATACCCAATAAATGGGCAGGTGGAAGACGAAGGCCCCCAGCAGGGCGGTGGGCACGCCCACAAGCCACATCGAGCCGCCTTCCAGGATCAACCCAAAGCGCGTATCGCCGCCCGGGCGCAGCACCCCCACCACGGTGGTCATGTTGGCCACCCGCGTCCACAGCGTCAGGCCCATGATGGTCATCAGGCTCTTGGCGTTGGCAATCGCTACAGGCGAGAGCTTGTACAGCACCGGCAGCAGCCCGGTGGAAGCCACCAAAATCAGGCCCACCACCACCGCCCCCGAAACGCCCAGGATCAGCGAGCGCCGGCCGTATACGCGGGCGGTTTCGGTGTCGCCCGCGCCGATCTTGTTGCCGATCAGGATGCCGCCTGCTTCGGAGATGCCGATAAAGAGGACGAAGCCCAGGTTCTCGAAGGTGCTGGCGATGTTCACTGCCGCCACGGCGTCGGTGCCGATGCGGGCATAGATGGCGTTGTAGGTGGTGACGCCCAGCGACCACAGGCTTTCATTGAACACCACCGGCAGGCTGGTTTTGAGGAAGCG
>JAEXTI010000062.1 GCA_023406965.1 Chloroflexota bacterium | reverse complement strand
CCTGAGCAATTCGGTGACGGCGCTTTCTGGGGCGGCCTGGCAGCCCTTCGCGGGCAGCGTGGCGGGCTGGGACCTGGGCGCCGGCACCGGCGTGAAAGAGGTCTTCGTCCAGTTCCGCGACAGCGCGGGGAACCTTTCGCCGGTGTATTCGGATACGATTCTGTTCGATGATATTGATCCGACCGGCAGCCTGTACATCAACGGCATGGCAGCGCTGACCAATGATGCCGATGTGGACCTGTTCATCGTCTTCTCCGAAGAGGGCAGCGGCGTGGTGCAAATGCGCGTTGCGGCCAGCGAGGCAGGATTGGCGAGCGCGACCTACGTGGCCTATGCTAACCCGGTGATCTTCACGTTGACCGGCGGGGACGGGGCCAAGACCGTGTGCATGCAGTTGAAAGACGGTGCGGGCAACGAATCGGCAGCCATGTGTGACATCATCACGCTGGATACGACCGCGCCGGTGGGCAGTCTGTCCATCAA
Source organism: Chloroflexota bacterium (assembly GCA_023406965.1). The sequence goes on along the minus strand of JAEXTI010000062.1, from coordinate 6,922 downwards.
TGGCGGGGCGGCGGAGACGATCACCCAGAATGTGACCCTGACGCTGACCGCCACCGATGCCACCAGCGGTATGGGCTTCATGATGGTCTCGAATGACTCCGGCTTCAGTGGTGCCGAATGGCAGCCTTATGCAGGCAGCCTGGCCTGGACGCTGACGGACGGCGCGGGGGCCAAGACGGTGTACGTCAAGTACATGGACCTGGCGGGCAACGAAACCGCGGCCATCGAAGATACCATTGAGTTCAGCGAAGGGTACTCGGTGTACCTGCCGCTGCTAAGGCGTTAGCCAATGCCAGTGGGTTCCGCAAGGAACCTCGCGGGATAAATAAAAAAAAACCGGGCGCTCCAGAAATGGGGCGCCCGGTTGGTTGATGCAGGCGGATGCGATCAGTCCAGTTCGACGTAGATGCGCTTGTTGATTTTGCCCTTGCTCTTGTAATCGACGATGCGTATGCGCCCCACCTCAGCGGTGGAATGGACGTGCGTACCACCGTCGGCTTGCAGGTCCAGGCCCACCAGCTCGATGGTGCGGATGTGGCTGATTTCGGGCGGGAGCAGGTTGATCTTGGTGCGGATGAGGTCAGGGATCTGGAAGGCCTCGTCGCGAGGCAGGATAGCCACGCGCACGGGGTGGTCGGCGGCTACCTCGCGGTTGACAGACTCTTCGATCACGCCGACCAGGTCTTTGCTGAGGGACTCGAACTCGAAGTCCATGCGCCCGTGGAGGGGCTCCATATCGCCGCCGGTGACCAGGGCGTCGAAGTCGCGGTAGACCACACCGCACAGGATGTGCATGGCGCTGTGGGTGCGCATGAGGGCATAGCGGCGCTCCCAATCCAGGCGGCCCTCGATCGTTGCGCCAACGGGCGGCAGGGCGGTGCCTTCGGCCAGGGCGTGCCAGATGCCCTCGGCGCCTTTGCGCGCGCGGGTGACGGGTAGTTCGGCGCCTAGATGGACAAGGACGCCGGAGTCGGCGGGCTGGCCTCCGCCGCCGGGATAGAAGGCGGTGCGGTCGAGGAGCACAGAATGGGCGGCTTCGTCCACGGCGAGGACGGCGGTGGTGAAGGTTTTCAGGTACGAGTCGGTTTGGTAGAGGAGGTCGGTCATGGGGGAGTCCTTGGGGGGAGGATAATATCCGCGAAATGCCCTGGCTTTGCCGGGGTGCGCGCGAAAAATACGCGAATGAAGAAGGGTATTGTAACTGCGAAATGCCAGAAGGGGGAGGGATGCCTGCTGGAAAAAGCCGCAACCGTGTCATTGCGCACCGCCGTATGCGCACAAACGTGGTAAATGCATTGTGGGAGGCGGTGAAGCAATCTCTCGGTAGACACAGGTGGAGGTTGCTTCCGGCGCGGCGCCGTCGCAACGACATTCCGAGTTGGTTGTGGGCAAAAGAATTGACGCTGAGGGAGGGGCGTGATACAATACGGGTCGGTTTTCGGGCGTGTAGCTCAATGGTAGAGCAGTAGCCTTTTAAGCTATTGGTTCAGGGTTCGAGCCCCTGCACGCTCACAGAGAAGAAAGCCCTAAGCCGTCAGCCTTACGCCATAAGCTGGCGGCTTTTCGTTGGTTCAGGGTCCCCACGGGGGATGATATTCGAGCCCTTGCACGCTCACAGAGAAGAGAGCTGTCAGCTATTAGCCGTCAGCTTTTCGCTTTTAGACGGACCTCTTCGTAGCGCGGGAATCCTTTATCATGTCTTGTGGATTGAGAAGACGCCGGGTAGGAAACCCGGCCTACAAGATGCGTTGGTAACCCCGGAGGGGTTTCCGCGAACTGAGGCGGGATTTCAATCCCGCCGGAAAAGGATCGTACTCGATTGGGAAAACGAGTGAACGAATGGATGGAATTCGTTTCCTCATTCGTTAATGGCTTTCTAAAAGGGCGTGGCGAGTAGGCCTTGGTAGGCCGGCGAATCGTATCTCGCCACGCCCCTACAAGAGCGCAACGCAGAATTGCCACACTTTGGGCTTATGGCTGATAGCTGACGGCTGACAGCTATCAGCTTCTTCAATCCACCGTCAGCGTTTTGCTCAAGTTCCGCGGAAAATCGGGGTCGTAACCGCGCAGCACGCTCATGTGGTAGGAGAGCAGTTGCAGGGGCAGGACGGCCAGCAGCGGGGCGATCTCAGGCACGGAATCGGGCAGAACGATCACATCGCTGGCATTGGCGTGCAGGCGCGGGTCGTCCTGGCCGATGGCGATGGCGCGCGCGCCGCGGCAGGTGACCTCGTTCAAGCCGCTGACGATGAGCGGCACGTCCTGCGGCCCGGCGGCAAACAGGATGGGGAAGCCCTGGCTGACCGCGGAAAGCGGCCCGTGTTTGAATTCGGTGGAAAGCATGCCCTCGCAGTGGGCGTAGGTAATCTCTTTGAGTTTGAGCGCGCCTTCCAAGGCAATGGGATAGGTACCGCCGTAGCCCAGGCAGTACAGGTCGTTCCAGCCGTTGATCTCGGCGGCGATGGACTCCACTTGCGCGGCGACCATTTCAAGGGTCTTGTCCATCAGGGCGGGGATGGTGGCTAATTCCTGGGTGTCGCGTCCGACCATGCGGTAGGCCAGGTACAGGAAGGTGACCACCTGGTTGGTGAAGGTTTTGGTAGCGGGCACGCTGATCTCGTAGCCGCAGCACAGGGGCAGGGAGCAGACCGTGGCGCGGGTGAGGGTGGAGCCAACCACGTTGGCCAACCCATAACAGGCCATGCCTTTGGCTTCGGCCACTTCCAGGGCGTTGAGCACATCCTTGGTCTCGCCGCTCTGGCTGACGAAGAGACCCACGTCCTGGCTGGTCACGGTGGGGGCGTACTGGGGCGTGAACTGGGGGGCCAGCACCGGAATGACCGGGCGCCCGGCAATCTGGGCAAAGTACACGGCCCCGGTCAGGCAGGCGTGGTAGCTGGTACCGCAGCCGATGAAGTACAGGTTACGCGCGGCTTTCATCTTCTCGATCACTGCAGCCACGTCGGGGGAACCGTCCAGCATGTGCAGTACCTCGCGGGCCACCTGAGATTGCTCGTGGATTTCCTTGAGCATAAAATGCGCGTAGCCGCCTTTTTGCACGGCTTCCATCGTCTCGGTGACTGTTTCGGGTTCGCGCGGAATGTGAGAGCCGTCTTTGACGGAGTGCAGTTCGACCTTGTCAGGGGAGAGGGTGATGATCTCGCCGTCGTTCAAGCGAATGATCTTGCGGGTGAGGGGTAAAATGGAGGGCAGGTCGGAGGAGACACAGGTGAAGCCTTCGCCAATGCCCACCACCAGCCCGGAGCCTTTCTTGATGGCGTAGAGCTTGTCGTCGTTGATTTGGCCAATGACGAAGGAGTAATCGCCTTGCAGGTCGCCGTAGGCGCGGCGAATGGATTCGATGAAGTCGTAACCTTTATTAATGTAACGCTCCACAGCGTGGACGCAGGACTCGCCGTCGTTCATCGATCGCACGGTCATGCCCTCGGCGGCGAACTGCTGGCGCAGTTCTACGTTGTTGACCACGTTGCCGTTGTGCGCGCCCACCAGGTCGCCATCAGAATCAAGGTGGGGCTGTGAGTTGACCTGGGAGGGCTCGCCAAAGGTGGCCCAACGCAACTGGGCGATGCCGCGCGAACCGGTCATCTCGGCGAAGTTGTAGGCTTCGGCCACGTCCTTCACGCGGCCTTTGTCCTTGCGCAGGTCAATTTTGCTGCCGCTGATGGTCGCCGCGCCAACGGAATCATAACCGCGGTAGGTGAGGCGCAGCGCCGCTTCGGTGAGGATGGGGCCGAGGGCCTGGTCTTTATCGGTGACAATGCCAAAAATCCCGCACATGTGTGTCCTTTCGGAGGAGAGTTGGTTTTTCGGGTGAAGTGTATCACGGAGGTCGGTGCAATCATAGGGATAATGGAGCTGTCATCGATTGCCGAAGGCTTATAGCTGTTTTTCCCCTTGTTTCTTGTTATAATTGTTTTCAACCTGTACATGTTTTGCGGAGGCTTGCCCGATGGAAATAACCCATACTCAATATAAACACTGTGACGTGGTGAAGGTGAAAGGGCGCATCGACAGCTACACGGCGCCCCAGCTTTCTGAAACGTTCAACAAAATCACCGACGAGGGCCGCTTCAAGATCGTCTTTGACATGGCGGAACTGGATTTCATGTCCAGCGCCGGGCTGCGCTCGCTGATCAACACCCAGAAGACTTGCAAGCGGTACAACCGCGGGCAGCTCATGCTGGCCGGAATCCCCGACAATATCTACGCGGCCCTCGATTTGGCCGGCTTTATCCCGTTATTTGGCATCCATGCGGATGTTTTGACGGCCGTTGGAAATATCTAGCCTTCCTCCTGTACCGAGCATAGCAACACGCTCCTATCCGGGCCGGTATGAAAATCTGGCGCGGATCGGAGCGTTTGTTCGTGAAATGGCCCAACAGGCCGGTTTAACCGGCTTCGCTGTGTATTCAGTAGAGATGGCGGTGGATGAGGCCTGTTCCAATATCATCGAACACTCTTATGGCGGCGAGAACCGCGGCGAGATCGTTTGCACCTGCACGGTGGATCAAGAGGGTTTGACCGTGGTTTTGCAAGATGAGGGCAAGCCCTTTGACCCCTCCAAGGTAAAAGCGCCCAATTTGAAGGCGGGTTTAAAAGAGCGAGATTCACACGGGTTGGGCCTGCATTTCATCTATGAATGGATGGACCGGGTCGTTTTTGAGGCCGGGCCGAAACTGGGCAATCGTTTGACGATGGTGAAATTGCGCAGCGCGGCGGAGGCCCCGCCGGCGCGATAGAAGCTGATATGAATATGCACGGGCTGGCAGAACCCGAATGGAAATACCTCCTACGGATGGGTGAGGAACTGTTGCACCTGCCAACCGCCCGCGACCAGGCACACAAAGTGGAGGAAACGGTCGCTGAAATTATGAGCGGGACGGCGCAGGTTTGGCTGGCCCATCCTGCCTACCCGCTGCCGGGCGATAACGACCCGCCCGAACTGCTGCCTGAGGCGCGGGCCACCGATTTGGCCCACCGCTCTCGGCTCGAGGCTGCTATGGTGTGCGCGCAAAGCCTGACCGATATCGTGCCCTGCTGCCCAGAGGATGGCCCGGTGTATGTGGCTATTCCCTTGCAGGTAAACGGCACCCTGTTGGGCATTTTGCAGTACGAGCATCCCCGCGAACAGGCTCTGACCGCGCAGGAATTTGACCTGCTGCAGAATATCACCTCGCACGCTGCCGTGGCTCTGGAGACCGCTCGCCAGGAGTGGTTGAAGAACTGGCGCTATGAGCAGTTGGCCCTGGTGCGTTCGGTGAGTGCTCAAATTGCCAACCTGCTCGATTTGGATTTGCTGTGCACCACGGTCACCCAGTTGATCCGCGAGACGTTTCGCTATTACTACGTGGCGATCTTCACCTTGCAAAGCGGCTCGCAGACTTTGCGTTTCCGGGCTTCCTCCTTTGAAAACCCACCCGAGGTTCCCCGCCAGGGCGTGGCGGTGCAATTGGGCGAGGGCATGGTGGGCGCGGCGGCAGAAACCGGCGAGCAAATTGTTGCGCCGGATGTTTTCAAAGAACCGCGCTACCGTTTCTTGGATGTGCTGCCCGAAACGCTTTCCGAAGTCAGCTTGCCGCTGAAGATCGAGAACACGGTTCTGGGCGTGCTGGATGTGCAATCCGATGAATACGATGCCTTTGACGAGATAGACCTGATGGTGTTGGGAGCCCTGGCCGACAATATTGCCGTGGCGGTGCAGGGCGCGCGCCTGTACACCGATTTGCGCATCCAGGCCAGCCAGATTTCATCGGTGGTCGAAGTCAGCCACGCATTGAACTCCATCATCGACCTGGACCTGTTGTTGGATGAGGTGGTGTACCTGATCCATAAGCGCTTTGGCTACCCCTACGTGCACATTTTCTCTGTTCATGCCGGGCGGCGGCTGGTGCTTTATCAGGCGGGCAGTGGCGAGCGCAGCGGGGCGATGCGCTCTCAGGAGATTGCCTATAGCCTGGATGACGAGCACGGCATCATCCCCTGGGTGGCGCGCACGGGTGAGACGCGCCTGGTCAATGACGTGAACGAGGACCCGCTGTATGTGCCCTCTGAACTGCCGCCCTATAATACTGGCTCGGAATTGTGTATCGCCTTGAAAATCGGCGACGAGGTTATCGGCATTTTGGACCTGCAGAGCGCGGAGGAGGGCGCCTTTAGCGAGAGTGATCGCCAGCTCTTTGAGGCGATGGCGGCCAGCGTTGCCATCGCTTACCGTAACGCCTCGCTGTACCGTACCGAGAAATGGCGCCGCCAGGTAGCCGACTCCTTCCGTGATGTGGCTTACCAGGTATCTACGAGCGCGGACCTGGACCGCCTGCTGGAGACCATCCTGCTGCGGTTGGAGGACAATCTGCCCTGCGAAGCCTCTGCCATCTGGCTGGTGGAAGAAACTCCCAACGGCTCGAGCGAGGATGCGCTGCACACTCTACGGTTGGCAGCGGTGCGCGGGCTGGAGGCCGAGCGTTTGAACCGATTGTATTTGGATCAGCCGGAAGCGTTTGAATTGATGCGGCGGATCATGGAGGCCGATCAACCTTACATCCGCTCACAGTCAGATGCGCCCGGCCCATTGGGAACCGTTCTGGAGCTACCCCAGGATTATTCGGCTATTGCGGCGCCGCTGCGGGCCGGCAACCGGTCTCTGGGCATCCTCTCGCTGGTGCACCCAACTTTTGGGCGCTACGGTGGAGAAGCACAAAGCATCACCTCCACTTTTGCCAGCTACGCGGCGGTGGCGATTCAAAACGGGCAGTTGTATGCTGAAGCGCGCGCCCAGGCCTGGGTTTCCACCATGTTGGTGCAGGTAGCCGAGGCCAGTCAAACCACGTTGACTCTGGACGATTTGCTGGGCACCATGCTGCGCATGGCTCGCTTGATGACGGGAGTGCGCAAGTGCGCTTTC
>JAEXTI010000054.1 GCA_023406965.1 Chloroflexota bacterium | reverse complement strand
CTTCTAAGCTATGCCAGCCATTGCCGCCTGGGCCCCCGGAAAGATCATCCTCTTTGGCGAGCATGCAGTCGTCTACCACCGCCCTGCCATCGCCGTGCCCGTTAGCGATGTACAGGCTCGCGCCGTCATCCTCCCCAACCCGCTCGGGCAGCCCGGCTCGGTGCAAATCGACGCGCCCGACATCTGCTTGAACGCTCTCCTTTCTGAACTCCCCCCCGAGAACCCCCTGGTCACCTCCATTCTGGCCGTTCAGGAAATGCTAGACCTTTCCGCCCTGCCTGCTTTCAAAATCCGCATCACCTCCACCATTCCCATCGCCGCGGGTCTCGGCTCTGGCGCCGCCATCTCCGCGGCCATCGCCCGGGCCGTCTCCAACTTCCTCGGCCATCCCCTCAGCGACTCTCAAGTCTCCGAGATTGCCTACCGCGTCGACCAGTACTACCACGGCACGCCCTCCGGCATCGACAACACCGTCATCGCCCACAACCGCCCGGTGTACTTCGTCCGCGGGCAGCCTTTCGAAACCTTGCGCGTGGTTCAACCCTTCACCCTGGTCATCGGCAACAGCGGCCTGCCCAGCCCCACTGGCACCGTCGTCGGCGACCTGCGCGCCCGCTACGAATCCGACCCGACCACCTACGAGCCAATCTTCAACCACATCGGGGCCATCGCCGAGCAGGCCCGTAGGGTCATCGAAGAAGGCGACCCCTTCGACCTCGGCCCCCTGCTCATCGCCAACCACGCCTTCCTGCACCAGTTGGGCGTTTCCTGCCCCGAATTGAACCGCCTGGTCACGGCTGCCCTGGCCGCCGGGGCCTTGGGCGCCAAGCTGAGCGGCGGCGGGCGCGGCGGCAACATGATCGCTCTCGTAGAACCCGAACTGGCCGAAGACGTTTCCGCGGCCCTCCGCGAAGCCGGGGCCGTCCACACCATTACCACTGTGGTCCGGGCCACCCCTTGAGGTACGCATGACGCCCCTGATCTTCCTCAAGCTGGGCGGATCGCTCATCACCGACAAGGACTCGCCGCGCACCCCGCGTCGCGACGTGCTGGCCCGCCTGGCCGCCGAAATCGCCGCAGCCCGCGCCGCTCGGCCCGATCTGCGATTGGTCATCGGGCATGGCTCAGGTTCGTTTGGGCATGTCCCCGCCCGCAAGCACAACACCCGCCAGGGCGTGCGCACCCCGGCTCAATGGATGGGCTTCGCCGAAGTCTGGCAAGATGCCCGCGCCCTCAACCAGATTGTGGTCGAGGCTCTGCTTGAGGCCGGGCTACCGGTCGTCGCTCTGCCCCCTTCCGCCACCCTCCTCGCCGCCGATGGCATCCCCCAACTGCCCACCGCCCAGTTCTTCACCCGCGCTCTGCACGCCGGGCTGATCCCCCTGGTCAACGGCGATGTGGCCTTCGACACGGTTCGCGGCGGCACCATCCTCTCTACCGAAGACGCCTTCACTGCCCTGGCGCCGCTGCTGCGCCCGGCGCGCATCTTGCTGGCCGGATTGGAAGCCGGCGTATGGGCCGATTTTCCCGCCTGCACGCGCCTGCTGCCTGAAATTACCCCGCAAAACCTCCCCTCTGCCGCCTCTGGCATCTCCGGCTCGGCCAGCGTGGATGTGACCGGCGGGATGCTCGAAAAAGTCAACCTCATGCTGCGCCTTTCCGCCCAAATTCCTGGGCTAGAGGCCTTCATTTTCTCCGGCCTGCAAGCCGGGGCCGTTCAATCCGCGTTACTCGGCGACGCCTGCGGGACACGTGTCCTTGTCCCCGGCACCGCCACACTTCTGGATGCACAAGGGTACTCCCCGAAAGGATAGACCAAAATGCTGTTCACCCGTGAAAAACTCGAGGATCTGGAAAGCCAGGGTCTTGCCCCCTATGCCTGCCGTAGCAAGAGCTCGCGCGGTCGCAAATTCCCTGAAGACGAAGCCCCCTTCCGCACCGCCTTCCAGCGTGACCGCGACCGCATTCTGCACACCACCGCCTTCCGCCGCCTGGAGTACAAAACCCAGGTGTTCATCAACTATGAAGGCGACTACTACCGCACGCGCCTGACCCACACCCTCGAAGTGGCCCAAATCGGGCGATCCATCGCCGTGGCCCTCGGCGCCAACGAAATTCTCACCGAGACTATCTGCCTGGCACACGACCTGGGTCACCCCGCCTTCGGCCATTCCGGCGAAATGACCCTGGCCAAGCTGATGAAAGAACACGGCGGCTTTGACCACAACAAGCAGTCCGTGCGCATCGTCACCCATCTGGAGCAGCGCTATCCCGACTTCCCCGGCCTCAACCTGACCTGGGAAGTGCTGGAAGGCATGGTCAAGCACGAGACCGAGTACGACGTTTCCGACGCTCGTGACTTTAACCCCGAACTGCGCGGTCACATGGAAGCCCAGATTGCCAACGTGGCCGACGAAATGACCTACACCGCCCACGACCTGGACGACGGCCTGCGCTCCGGCATGATCACCCCGGCCATGCTCTCCGGCATCGCCCTGTGGGAAGTAGTCACCGAGAGCATCGGCTGGAAGGGTGGCGTGCTCGACGACCTCACCCGCCACCAGCTCATCCGCCGCCTGATCGGCATCTCCGTCACCGACGTGGTCCAAAACACTGACCAGCGCCTGCGCGAAAGCCTGGTTCGTTCGGTGGATGAGCTTCAGCGCCTGCCCTACAACGTGGTCGCCTTCAGCGACGAGGCCCGCCGTCGCAACCGCGAATTGAAGGATTTCCTCTACAAGAACCTCTACCGTCACTATCGCGTCATGCGCATGGCGGTCAAAGCCGAGCGCATCATCACCGCCCTGTTCGAGGCCTTCTGCAGCGAGCCCTCCATTCTGCCCAAACACGTGCAAGACCTCATCCCCGAGCGCGGCCTGGAGCGCACCGTCTGCGACCACATCGCCGGGATGACCGACCGCTACGCCACCGACGAGCACCAAAAGCTCTTCGACGCCACCCGCCTGCCCTGATGGGCATTTATCCGCCTTGCGCAGAGTCCACCTCTTCGTAGCGCGGGTTTCTTACCCGCGTCTTCCACCCTCCCTTGAGCCAGGTATTCCTCGTAGCGGCACGGGGATGTGCGCAAGACAATCCAACCCGCCAACCAACCCCCGTGCCGTTCCCTTTTCCGGACACGGGGGTTGATGAATCACCTCCACTCCGTCATCTTTCCCCGTGTCCCTACCGGAAAACACGGCGGTACGGGCCAGGCTCCCTGCCTGAATTGGCCCCGCCAACATCGGGTCGGGAAACCCGACCCCTACCATCCGTGGGATTGCTCCCCGTAGCGTCTTGCCTTGCACCGCGGGCCACATCTGGTAGGGGCTGGGTCCCCCAGCCCCGATCGCGCCCCATCAACGTCAGGTCGGAAAACCCACGCCCTACGAGCCGTGGGAATGCTCCCCGTAGCGCGGGATTCTTACCCGCGTCTTTTGTTTGCGGCAACGCGGGGTTCTGTCCCTCTCCCTCACCGCTTCGGCGCTCTGACTCTGTTCCTCTCCCTCGAGGGAGAGGTTAGGTGAGGGTGAAAACTGGACCAACCCGCGCTCCATCAGATGCGCAGGCAGAATGCCTGTCCCAAACCATACGTAGTTATTGTGTAAGGGCAGTTCATGAACTGCCCTTACACATAAACTAAATAAAATCAATATCGTTTTTAAATAATATTCAAACACCTATTGACGTTATTAAATTTTCGCTGTATAGTATATCCAGAATGTAAAACCTGTGCCGTGCGGCACACTGTATGCTCTCCAAACCAGGCCGGACGAGCCTGGTATTTTATTGCCTCGTGAGGTTCCTATGACACCTACCTACGCCATCGAAGCGGACAACCTGGTCAAGAAATTCCCCAGCCGCCAGCAAGCCGACAAAACCGGCGCGCCGAAAAAGAAATTTGCCCTGCCCAACCCCTTCAAGCGCACTCCGCCCACCCTCTTCACCGCCGTGGACGGCGTCAGCCTGCAAATCCACCCCGGCGAGATCTTTGGCCTGCTCGGCCCCAACGGCGCGGGCAAATCCACCACCATCCGCATGTTGTGCACCCTGCTCGAGCCCACCAGCGGCGTCGCTCGCGTCAACGGCTATGACACCGTTCGCAACGCCAACCTCGTCCGCCAAAACCTAGGCACCGTCCTGGCCGGCGAGCGCAGCATCTACTGGAAGCTCACCGGGCGCGAGAATCTGGAATACTTCGCAGCCCTCTACCACATTCCCCCTGCCATCGCCCGCAAGCGCATCGACGAACTGCTCGAGCGCATGGAGATCACCGCCCGCGCCAACGAACTGGTCGAGCGCTACTCCACCGGCATGCGTCAACGCATCGCCATCAGCCGCGCCCTGCTGGCCCGCCCGCCCATCCTGCTCCTCGACGAGCCCACCCTGGGGCTCGACCCGCAAGCCGCCCGCAACCTGCGCGAGTTGATTCTGGGCCTCAAGAACGAAGGCCACACCATCCTCCTCACCACCCACTACATGGAAGAAGCCGACCAGCTCTCCGACCGCATCGGCATCATCGACCAGGGCAAGATCATCGCCCTCGATACGCCTGCCGTGCTCAAAAACCGCATCAACCAACAGGACGTCCTGCGCCTCGAAGTGGCCGGTTGGAAGCCGGAAATCGGCGAGAAAATTCAGGCGTTGCCCGATGTGGGCAGTCTGGTCACCCGTTACATGGGCAGCGAGTCCTTATGGGAACTCACCCTGCACACACCCAACAGCCGCGCCCTTTTACCCAAGCTCATCGAGCAGGTCAACTTCAACGGCACCCACGTTGCCAACCTCAACGTGGTCAAGCCCTCCCTCGAGGATGTATTCATCCAACTGACCGGCAAGGCCCTGCGCGATTAACCCGGAGGCGATCATGGAAACCACTCTCTCTGCCGTTCCCGCGGCGCAATCCCTCAGCCGCACCACCATGGGCGCCGAACTGCGCGCCTTTCGCATGGTAGTCTGGCGCGAATGGGCTCACTTCATCCGCTATCCTTCCTGGATCTTCGCCCTGCTGATCTGGCCGGTCATTTTCCCTTCCACCTACATCCTCAGCGCGCGGGCTCTCTCCGGCCCCGATGGCAGCGGCCTGGGCCGCTTCCTCGAAACCGCCGGCACCGAGAACTTCCTCGGTTACATCGTCATCGGCACGCTGGTGTGGATGTGGCAGAACACCATCCTGTGGAACGTGGGTTTCGCCCTGCGCGGCGAGCAAATGCGCGGCACGCTCGAGTCCAACTGGCTCAGCCCCACCTGGCGCTTTAGCTTTCTCCTGGGCGTCAGTCCCGTCCAAATCATCATCATGCTGGTGTTCATCGTCGTGTCCATTTTGGAATTCAGCCTCTTTTTCGGCTTGCGCTTCAATGCCAACCTGCTCAGCTTGCTCCTGGTGGTCCTGGCCTCCATGCCCAGCCTGTACGGCATCGGCTTCGTCTTTGCCAGCCTGGTCATCGCCGCCCGCGAAGCCGGCACCCTGGTCCAACTGGTGCGCGGACTGGTGATGATCTTCTGCGGCATCACCTACCCGCTCAGCGTCATGCCCATCTGGATGCAGTCCTTCGCCGAATGGCTGCCCCCCACGCTCATCATCCGCGCCGGGCGCGCCGCCGCGCTCACCGCCGCTCCCCCTGCCGCCATTCAAGGCGACCTGCTCAAACTGCTCCTCTTCGGCGCCTTCTGGCTCATCACCGGCTACCTGGCCTTCTCCTTCATGGAGCGCCGCGCCAGCCGCCGCGGAACCGTTGGGCAATTCTAGGAGATCAAAATCATGGCTACTCTCACCAAAAGCTTATCCCGCCCCAC
>JAEXTI010000035.1 GCA_023406965.1 Chloroflexota bacterium | reverse complement strand
AGCCGGGCTCCGGCTCGGGACGCAGACGAGTTGGAGGCCATGATTGCCAACCGCCGTAAAGAACGCCAGGAAAAGTCGGCTGGTTTTTGTCCCAAATGCGGGCGGCCGGTGAGCAAATCGGATAAGTTCTGCGCCCGCTGTGGGGCCACATTATAGGTATCGGATGAAACTGCGAACCGGTTTTAATTTGTTTGCTTTGATCTTCGGTGGTGCATTTCTGACCGGCTGTATGTCGCTGGCCGCAGATATTACGCCGCCGCCCAACGCCCAGGCTCCCCAGCTTGTGGAGCAGCAACCCGTTGAGGTGAGCACGGTCTTCCCAATCGTCCCGCCCGACCCAACGGCAGGGAAGGCGATTTATGAGACCAGTTGTATGCCCTGTCACGGCGCGGATGGAAGGGGAGATGGGAGCATGTCGGGTAACCTGCCCGAGCCTCCGCCCGAAATCGGTAACCCAGAGCTGGCACGCCAATCTCGTCCTGCCGATTGGTATTGGATTGTTACAAACGGCAATTTGGAAAAATTGATGCCAGGCTTTGTCAACAGCCTGGATGATCGCAGTCGATGGGACGTGTTGGCGTATGTGTATAGCTTGAGTACCACCTCCGAAGAGATGGCTGCCGGCCGGGTGGTTTATGAGGCCGAATGTGCCGAGTGTCATGGCGTGGATGGACGCGGTGACGGCCAGGCGCCGGATTTGACCGACCAGCAGCGCATGACCCAACGTTCAGCCCAGGAACTTGAGACAGTAGTGGCGGCGGGCCAGGGCAGCATGCCCGGCTTTGCCGAAAAGTTGAGCGAAAGCGAGCGCTGGGCTGCTGTTAGCTATATCCGCTCGCTGACTTTTGGCGGTGCCGAAAGCACGTCGCCGGTCGCGGAAGAGCCCCAAGCCCAACCAACGGCGACCGCAGTTGCAGGCGCGACGGCTATGCCCGCTGATGCCTCAACGCTGACCATCCGCGGGACGATTTCCAATCCCAGCGGAAGCCCGCTGCCCGCCGATATCGCGGTGAAGTTGTTTGGTTTCGAGGGTATGGCCCAGGCTTTTGAGCTTTCGGCGACCCCTGTCGACGGGGTATATGAATTCACAGATGTCACTGTGACAGAGGGAATGGCCTATCTGGTGCAGGTGGACGCCAATGGATATTCTTTCGGCTCAGACATCCTCCACGCGGCCGATTTGACCGGAGCCGTGGCCGAACTGCCGGTCAGCATTTACGACACTTCATCGGACCCCAGCGGGTTGACGGTAGACCGGATGCATGTGTTCTTCGACTTTGCCGTTGCCGAAAAAGTGCAGGTGGTGGAGTTATTCATTGTGTCAAACACCTCCGACAAGGTGATTGTCCCATCGGCGGATGGCACCCCGGCACTGACCTTTGGGCTGCCCGAGGGCGCTACCAACCTGCTCTTTGAGAGCGGGGCGCTTGGCGATCGCTTTGTGGCGACAGAAAACGGCTTTGGCGACCTGACTCCCATTGTGCCCGGAACCAGCCAGCACCAGGTATTGTTCTCGTTTGACTTGCCATATGAGCGGAAGCTGGACCTTTCCCTGCCTATCTTACAGAACGTAGCCTCGGTGGTCGTCATGCTGCCGCCGGAAGGCGTGAAGATGGAAAGCAGCCAGTTGATGTCGGCGGGGCAGCGCGATATGTCGGGAATGGCATTCGATATGTATACGGGTTCCGCCTTGGCAGCGGGCAGCAGCCTGGATATGCGTCTTTCTGGCAAGGTGAGCAGTATAAAAGAAGACACGAATTCGTTTGGTGGCATTGCCATGGGCGCTACGGTATTTGGCCTGGCGTTGATTGGCACTGGCATCTGGTTGTACCGCCAGCGCAAGACCCAGGAAGAGGATGTTGCTGAGTCTGAAGTGATCGAGGAACAGCCCGAGGAGAGCGAAGAAGCTTTGCTCGATGCGATCCTGGCGTTGGATGATCTATACCAGGCGGGTAATCTGCCCGAAGATGCCTATCAAGAACGCCGCGCCGCATTGAAAGAGCGACTGCGCATTCTGCACGCCCGCGGAGAAAAACAGGCATGACCGACGCGCCTTTGATCGAGGTTGATCACCTCATCAAGCGCTTTGGCCCCAAGGTGGTGCTGCGCAACCTGGATTTTCAGGCGCGTGGTGGAGAATTTGTGGCCTTGCTGGGTCCGAATGGGGCTGGAAAGACCACCTTCTTGCGCATCCTGTCCTCCCTGTCTGGCCCGACGATGGGCCGCGTGCGCATTGCCGGACACGAATTGCCCCGCCAGGCGGCGGCGGTCCGGCGGCGGCTGGGGGTGGTCTCGCACATGCCCCTGCTATACGGTGATTTGACTGCGGAAGAAAACCTGCGTTTCTATGGGCGCATGTATGATGTGGCTCGCCTGGATGAGCAGATTTCGACAATATTGGACTTGGTCGGCCTGACTGGACGCAGGCGGGATCTTGTGCGAACCTTCTCGCGGGGAATGCAGCAGCGCCTGGCCATTGGGCGGGCCGTGCTGCACGACCCCGATGTGTTGTTGCTGGATGAGCCGCACACCGGGCTAGATCAAGATGCCTGCGAGATGTTGGATGCGGTTCTGCGCCAGGTGGCAGCCCGCGGACGCACGGTGGTGATGACATCCCACGATCTTTCGCGGGTAGAAGATTTGGCCACGCGCTTTGACGTGCTCACGCGCGGGGTGATTCGAGCCAGCACAGGCAAGGCCGTTATGCCGCGAGACGGTCTGCTGGCGTTCTACCGTCAGTCCTTGGAGAAGGCGCGCGCCGAGGGCCAGAAGGCGGGGCAATGAGGAATTACTTGCGTGCCCTGGGAGCCGTGATCTGGAAGGACCTGGCAGCCGAAATGCGCAGCCGGGAACTGCTTTCGGCTATGCTGGTTTTTGCGCTGCTGGTGCTGTTCATCTTTAATTTTGCGTTGGAGTTGAATGTAAAGGATCGCCTCAGCGTGACTTCCGGCGTGTTGTGGGTGACGTTCGTGTTTGCCGGGACGATTGGTTTGAACCGTTCCCTGGCCATCGAGAAAGACCGCGGCTGTCTGGACGGGCTGCTGCTGGCCCCGGTAGACCGCACGGCGATTTACTTTGGCAAGGCAGTGGCGAACTTTCTGTTCATCATGGTAGTGGCGGCCATTGTGCTGCCCGTGTATTCGATTCTGTACAACACAAACTTGTTCGCCCAGCCAGGACTGCTGCTGGTGATTGTGTTGGGCGCGGAAGGATATGTTGCAGTAGGAACGCTGCTGGCAGCAATGGCTGTCCAGACCCGCACGCGAGATATCCTCTTGCCGATTTTGTTGTTCCCGGTGATCCTGCCGGTGCTGGTGGCTGCCGTCAAGGCCAGCTCGGGGTACTTGCAGGGTTTACCGTTGGTGGAAATTCAGCCGTGGATCAACTTGTTGCTGGTGTACGATGTGGTGTTTACCGCCATTTCATTCATGGTGTTTGAGTACGTTGTCGAAGAATAATGCGGAGGTTTTATGAAGAATGGAATTAGCTCTTGGCCGAAAACGCTGATTGCCGTGGATGTACTGGCCCTCCTGGGCCTGGCTTTTGCATCCTACATGGTGTTTGTGTACGCGCCCATTGAAGCGGTGATGGGTCCGGTACAAAAAGTCTTTTACTTCCACGTTGCCACAGGCTGGGTGGGTATGTTGGGTTTTGGCGCCGCTGTGGTGGCGGGCATTGCCTACCTGATCACCCGGAAGACTATCTGGGACCTGGTTGGATTAGGCGCGATTGAGATTGGGCTGGTGTTCATGCTCATCAACATCGCCACCGGCTCGATTTGGGCGCGCCCGATTTGGAACACCTGGTGGACCTGGGATCCGCGCCTGACCACGGCAACGATCATGGAACTGGTGTACGCGGCGTATCTGATGCTGCGCGGCGGAGTGGAAGATCCCGAAAAGCGGGCTCGTTTCGGCGCCATTTATGCGATCATCGGATTTATCAGCGTGCCGCTGACCTTCTTCTCGATTCGCATTTATCGCACCATCCACCCGCTGGTGATTGGCGGGAACGATCCGACCGCGGATGGTTCGTTTGCCATGACCCCGGCTATGTCAACCACCTTCATGGTCGCTTTGATCGTGTTCACAGTGGTATATATCAGCCTGTTGTGGCACCGCATTCGCCTGGGGCAGCTTGGCGAGCGGGTCGAGCGCCTGCGCATCAAGCATTCGGCATAAGGAGGAGGCTAACATGGAAGGTCCTGCGGATACTTTGAGTTTTATGATCGCCGGTCACGTGGTGATTTTTGGGGTGATGCTTTTATACCTGGTGAGTCTGGTTGTGCGCTGGCGCAATCTGCGCCAGGATGAGGTGCTGTTGAACGAACTTGAGGAAAAAGAAGATTAATCAAAAACCTCCCGTGTTTCACGGGAGGTTTTTGATTAACTTGAATTGCGTACAAAATGCGGCACGTCGGGGGGAAGTTCGATCTGCATCTCGACGATGCCGCGATAATGCCCCTCTTCATACCAGGGAGCCTGGTAAATCAACTTTTTTCGCCCAGCCCTTTCAATGGTATAGACGTTAGCCTGTTGAGATTGAAGTAAATCCAATAACTTTTGGCGAGCTTGTTCGGGGTGGCAGTCAAGCGAATTCAATCCGATTAGCTTGCGCCCGCCGTCTGCGGCATATGCCTGGGCGGCACGATCGTTCATTTCTAAGACCCGACCCTCTGTGTCGATGAGCGTGATAGCAACAGGAAATTGAGTGTACCAGTCAATCATGTTTCACCTCTATGCGGGGGTGAGGGTGACGCGCAACAGGTTGCGGTCCACGCCGCCGAAGCGGTACTTGTACTCCTCGTCGCCGCGCATAAAGTCAAAGGTGGCCTTGCCCTGCTCGTTGGCCCACTTAAGCTGGTATCCCAGCAGGACCCAGCCGGGGGAATACTCCCAATGGGCACGGCTGATCCCCGAATTGTAAACAAACAGGTGGTTGAGGTAGTCAAAGGCCAGATATGCGGCGGCTTTTTGCCCGTCGATCTCCAGGAAAGCCATGTGCAGGCACTGGTTGTGGAAAGCCCAGCGCACCACGTCGCGCCAGAAGGCGCGCATGGGGGGCGTGAGGAAACGGGCTTTTTCCTCATCCTGATCCATCAAGGCCATAAAATCATCGATCTCGCCATCCAGGGTGGCGGCGTCTTCCACCAGATACCAGCGGTTGGGCACTTCGGCGGATTCCAGACGGCGCATCTTGCGGCGGATCTCATGGCGTTGTTTCTTATCGATGCCGGCCAGGTAGGTTTCCCAATCACCTGGCAGGTTGATGTGCGGGCAGTGGTAAGCATGTTCGGCCTGGTAGGTCCAGCCCACGGTCTGAGCTGCTTTTTCTAAGGCGGCCAGAACGGGTGAGGTATCGAAGATGTTGTACAGGTCCAGGTTCTTCCAGGCGGGCAAAGCTGCTTTTTGGAGGAATGGCAGCAGGGCAGCGGTGAATTCATCCAGGCGGCCTGGCTCGACGATGAAGTCGAGGTAATCGGTGATTTCAACACTGCCGACCAGCATCAGGCGGGGTTCACCCTGGTGGCTGGGGGCGTGAAAGAGGGGGGCAACTGCCACCAGGCGTCCATTTTCGCGGGCGGTCACCAGCGCCAGTTGGGCTTCGGCGGGCCATTCGCCACCTCCGCGGTTTTCCCACCACAAGCGAAGGTAATCGGGGCGCAAGAAGGGCACGTTGATGTGGTTGGATGGAATCAATGCCAGCCATTCGTTGTCGAGGCCGTCTGGAAAAGTTGAGTGTAGGGTGAGTTCCATGTATCTCCGTGTGGTTAAGCAGGTGTACCGGATAAGGGTGGCAGAGTGCCGGTTGTTCCGCCCAACCGGTACCCATACCCGCGCACAGTGTATATGAGGCGGGGGGTGGTGGGGTCCTCTTCGAATTTTTGGCGCAGCAACCAGATGTAGCGGCGCACAGCGGTGCCTCCGTGAAGCTGGTAGCTGCCCCAAATTTGGCGGACCAGTTCTTCTTCGGGAACAGCTCGGCCGCGGTTTCGCACCAGGCATTCCATCAAACGGAATTCGGTTGGCGTGAGTGCGATTTTATTCCCGCGCAGAAGCGCTTCACGTTTGTCCAAATCGAGGACGATATCACCGTGGGTCAAACAGCGGCGCTCGGGTTGTTTGAGCGAGCTTTGCGTGCGAGTTAGGATGGCCTGGATGCGGGCGCTAAGCTCGGCAAAGCTGAAAGGTTTGGTCACATAATCATCTATCCCCAACTGGAACCCGCGAATTTTATCCTGTTCGGTTGTTTTTGCCGTCAGGAGGATGACCGGGGTTGAGGATATGTCGCGCAAGCGAGTACATACTTCCCATCCGTCCATGACTGGCATCATCACATCCAACACCACCAGGTCGGCATACTTGGTTTTGATGAATTGCAGGGCGTCTTTGCCGTTGGTGGCAGTGAATACGGAAAACCCTTCACCTTTCAGATAGTCTTTAAGAAAGCGCAGAAGGGTGGGGTCATCATCGACCAGGAGAATGGTACTGTTCACAAGATTAGGTTGCTTCCGTGTGTGCATCTGATTCGATGGGTAGCCAGCAAGTAAAACAGGCGCCTTTGGTTGGACGGTTAGTAACTTCAATTTTACCATCCATTGCTTCTAGCAAGCGCTGAACGATATACAAACCCAACCCGTGACCGTAGACCGTCTGAGCGTCGCTGCTATGGGAGCGAAAAAAACGGGTGAAGATCAGCGGCATATCTTCTTCCGGGATGCCTCCGCCTTCATCTGTCACTGCGATCCAACCACGGTTTGCCGCATGACCGGCATTGACCTGGATTGGTCCCTCTGGGGCATATTTCAGGGCATTATCGAGCAAGTGGAACAGTACGCTAAATAAAGCCTGGCTATCGGCAATGAACAGTGGCAAATCGGGCGGCAGATTCCATGTGACACGTTCCGCGCCGGTTAGGTGGGTCATTTGGCGCTGGAGGCCCTCACAGATGGGGTGTAAATCTGTGGGGAGTGGATGGAGAGGCATGCGACCGGCATCGAGGGCGGAGATGTCTAAAATGGTTTCGATGAAGTGGGTAAGGCGAGAAATTTCAGCTTTTACGAGGGTGAGGGTTTGGCGCTGTCCGCTGGGCAGCTTGCTGGAGCGCGAGAGTACCAACTCGAGCCCGCCGTTGATATTAGTCAACGGCGCGCGCAGGTCGTGGGATACGAGCGATACAAAATCGGATTTGAGCCGGTCGAGGTTTTGGAGAGTCTGGTTCTGCACTTCAAGTTGCGCATAGGCTTCGCTGAGGCTGGCGGTTTTCTCTTCCACGCGCTTTTCCAGATCTTCGTTGAGCAATTCGAGCTGCAAGTAGGTTGCGGCGAGTTTTTCGTAGGCTTGCTGGAGTGCGGTTTGACCGCGCTTGATTTCGGCGAGATTGTGGGCAGTGCCCGCCAGGGAAACATGCTCACCGGGTCGCGAAAGGATACGCAGCGATAGAAAGACAGGTGTCCAACTGCCATCCCGGCGTAGGAGGGACACTTCACCGTCCCAGCCCCCCGCCAGTGCGTCTTTCAGGATTACTTCTGCGCGGGCGGAAGGGCGGATGAACTGCTGTAAGGATGCGCCGACCAGGGAGCTTTCGGATTCGCAGCCGGTGATTTCGAGGAGGGCCGGGTTGACCAATTCCAACTCGCCTTGTTGCGAGCAAACGAAGGTAGGCTCGGAGATTTTGTTCACCAGGCGAGCGTACTGCTCATATTCCACTTCGCCGGCCATGAGGCTGAGGCGAGCCACAAAGGCAAAGGCCAGAATGACGGCCACCCACAATCCCAACTGTGGGATGCGGCCCTGGATTTGCCATTGCAGGAGGATATACCAGCCCAAGAGGGAGAGCGCAAGAAAAGGCAGCAGCGATTGGATGCGGCGGGCAGTGCCCCGCATTCCGCGGAGTAGGGTGAGGGTTTGCCGCGGCGAGGAATGCGTCCAGGCCGCCAGGATTAAGAGCAGATCGCCCAGAAACCAGCCGATGTTGGCCAAAGGGCTGGGTTGGGCAGCAAAGATGAGGAACTGCCGTGCGGATGCCAGATCGGAGATCAGGTAAGCACTGATAGCGAGGGCCAGCCATCCTGGCAGCGCCATTCGCGCACCGGGTTCGTTGGTCAGGAACCAATTCAGTAAGACCAGGAGCAGAAGGACATCGGCGGCGGGAAGCAGGGCAACCGGGGTAAGGCCCAGGGGCTGAAAAATGAGCAGCCAGGTGAGCGCGGCAACGGCGGCGAGGGTGATAAATACGTCGAGGGAAAGGCGCATACGGCCCAACCGGCGGGAATATCCCCGTGGAGTGAACCAGATGACAGCCAGCACGGCGATGCAAGCAGCCAGGGAAAGCAACTCGGGAGCGTCAAAGCCGCGTGCTTTTCCGGGGGACGCTCGCTGGAGAAAGAGGGCATAGATATCTGAAACTGTCCATAAGCCAATGGCAATCAACAGGCCGGCCCAGGCCTGGCGGAGTTTTTCTTCGTTTGGGCGACGCCAGGCAAGCCAGGCCATGATAAAAGCGGTCAATCCGGAAAGAATCACGGGCAGGCGGGCAGCCCACAAGCGCTCCCCCATGTCCGGGGGAGCCAGCAGCAGCCATGTCAGATAGACCCCGGCAGCGAGAGCCATGATAAGCCAGAGATACAGGCGCCTGGATGGTTTCATAAGTAAGATTGGTCAGTCATCAATAGATCGTCATTGTATGCAACTACTCAAGGGGCCTGAATTTGAGGTGTGTGGGGT
>JAEXTI010000576.1 GCA_023406965.1 Chloroflexota bacterium | reverse complement strand
GGGATGCGACTCGGTTTAAGGTACCGGGCTTATCTTCTACGAGAATGACAAGTGTGTGCTGCATGTTCTTTATCCTTCTTCTCTATAGTTCATCGGCGGCAGTTTCGACGATCGGGGAGGGGCGGCGGATCATGGATTCCAAGGAAGCGCCCGTGGGAACCATCGGGTAAACGCTGTCTTCTTTTTCGACACGGAAGTCGATCAGTACGGTGCCCTCGGTTTCGCGGGCAGTGCGCACAGCGGTTTCCACCTCGCTGCGATTTGAGGCGCGTAGGCCGGTCAGGCCGTGGGCGTCGGCAATCTTGACGAAGTCGGGGCTGCGCATGGGCGTGGCTGAATAGCGGCGGTCATAGAAGAACTCTTGCCACTGGCGCACCATGCCCAGGTAGCCGTTGTTGATGACGGCCACATTGACCTTGATGCCTTCTTGGGCAGCGGTTGCCAGCTCGGCCTGAGTCATTTGGAATCCGCCATCACCGGCAATGACCCACACTTCGCGTTCGGGGCAGGCGAACTTGGCGCCGATTGCAGCGGGCAGTCCGAAGCCCATAGTTCCCAGACCGCCCGAGGTAATCAGGCTGTTGGGGTTGTCCTGGTGATAATACTGAGCCGTCCACATCTGATGTTGGCCCACATCCGTCACCACCAGGGCTTCTCCGTTGGTCAGTCGCCAGATATCATTGATAACATGGGCGGCATACAGGTGACCATTGTCGGGCAGGTTCATGATGTCGCGCACGGCGCTGTCGCCCTTGATTTCGTTGATATGAGCGATCCAATCGAGGTGGTCGTTCTTCTCCACCAAAGGGATGATCTCGCGCAGGGTGGATTTCAGGTCGCCGACCAACCCAGCATCGACTTTGACATTTTTATTGATTTCGGAGACATCGATGTCGATGTGGATCTTGCGGGCGTTGGGTGCGTAAGTGGAAAGAGTGCCAGTCACACGGTCATCGAAGCGCATACCGAAGGCTAAGAGCAAGTCGGCTTCCTGGATGGCTTTGTTGACCCAGGCCTCACCGTGCATGCCCATCATGCCCAGGTTGAGGTTGTGGCTGGCAGGGATGGCGCCGATGCCTAACAGGGTGGTGGCAACGGGGGTGTGAGTTTTCTCGGCAAACTCGAGCACCTGTTGGGTGGCGGAGCTGAGGAAAACGCCTCGACCGGCCAGGATGAGCGGGCGCTTGGCGCTGTTGATCAGGTCGATGGCGCGCTGCATGTTTTTGGAGAGGGGATGGGGGTTGGGCCGGTAACCAGGCAGTTGAATGGGGCTGTTGTCATACTCCCACTCAATACTATTCTGTTGGGCGTCCTTGGCAATGTCGATTAACACCGGGCCTGGACGGCCGGATTGCGCGATGTAAAAAGCTTCGCGAATCACGCGATTGATGTCATGGGTGTTGGTAACCAGGTAATTATGCTTGGTGATCGGCAGGGTGATGCCGGTCACGTCGGTTTCCTGGAACGCATCATAGCCGATGAGTTTGCTGACAACCTGCCCGGTGATGAAAACGGTGGGAACGGAGTCCATGAAAGCGGTGGCGATACCGGTGACCAGGTTGGTTGCGCCTGGGCCGGAAGTGGCCATTGCTACGCCTACGGTTTTCCCGGCCCGCGCGTATCCATCGGCCATGTGGGCCACACCCTGCTCGTGGCGCCCGAGTACGTGGTGAACGGGGTATTCCAGCAGGGCATCATAGATGGGTAGGTTGGCGCCGCCGGGGTAGCCGAAGACAAGTTCGACCCCCTCATGCATCAGGCATTCCCAAACAATCTGAGCTCCGGTTCGTTTCATGATTTCCTCCAAAAAGTATTTGAGTCGGGGCTGGGCAAACGATAAGATCAGCTTCTGAGAACAGCACCTGTGTCGGCGCTGGTCACAAAATGAGTGTAGCGGCGCAGCCAGCGGCTGGTGGTGCGCGGCTCGAAGGGCGGCAAGGCCGCCAGACGTTTTTCGATTTCCTCGGCAGAGAGGTCGACATTGAGGGTGCGGGCTTCCAGGTCAATGTGGATGATGTCGCCAGCCTGTAGCGCGCCAATTGGGCCACCGGAAGCGGCTTCGGGAGAGACATGACCGATGCATGCCCCGCGCGTGCCGCCGGAGAAGCGCCCGTCGGTGATGAGGGCCACCTGGTCGCCCAGGCCCATGCCCATAATGGCGCTGGTGGGGCTGAGCATCTCTTGCATGCCGGGGCCGCCACGGGGACCCTCATAGCGGATCACGACGACCTCGCCGGGCTGAACCTGTCCGGCCAAGATTCCGGCATGAGCATCTTCCTGAGATTCGTAGATGCGAGCGGGGCCGGAGAATTTCATCATCGCCTGGCTGACGCCGCCGGTTTTGATGACCGCGCCGTTGGGAGCCAGGTTGCCGAACAAGATGGCCAGACCGCCGCGGGCGGAGTGGGGGGCGTCGCAGGTGTGGATTACTTCGGTATCGCGGATGGTTGCCTCGGCGAAAGTCTCGCCAAAGCTCTGGCCGCCGACGGTGGGGCGGTCGAGATGGAGCATGCCTGTGCCGCGTTGAACCTCGTTGAGGATAGCGGGGATGCCGCCGGCACGGTGAACGTCTTCGATGTGCCATTTTCCCGACGGGCTGACCTTGGACAGATGCGGAACCTTGTCGGCGACGGTGTTGATGCGAGAGAGCGGGTAATCGATGGCGGCTTCGTTGGCGATGGCCAGCGCGTGCAACACAGTGTTTGTAGAGCCGCCCATTGCCATATCCAGCGCAAAGGCGTCATCGAGGGCTTCGGGGGTAAATATCTGACGCGGAGTGAGGTTCTGTTCCACCAATTTGAGAATTTGCGCGCCGGCGCGGCGAGCCAATTCCTCGCGCTCGGGAGAGCGGGCCAGGGCGGTGCCATTGAAGGGCAGGGCCATGCCCAGGGCTTCCATCAGGCAGTTCATACTGTTAGCGGTGAACATGCCAGAACAAGAGCCGCAGGCCGGGCAAGCGTAGTCTTCCAGAACCTTCAAGCGAGCGGCGTCGATCTTGCCGGTTTGATAGGCGCCGACACCTTCAAAGACGGTGATCAAATCTACGGCCTGACCATCGGGGGTTCGCCCAGCGGGCATTGCGCCACCGGAGATAAAAATCGCCGGGATGTTGACACGCATGGCAGCCATCAACATCCCGGGGACGATTTTGTCGCAGTTGGGGATACACACCATTCCATCGAACTGGTGTGCTTCCAGCATGGTTTCCACGCTGTCGGCGATCAGTTCGCGAGAGGGCAGAGAATATTTCATGCCGTAATGGCCCATAGCGATGCCGTCATCCACGCCGATGGTGTTAAATTCGAAGGGGACGCCACCAGCAGCGCGGACAGCGTCTTTAACCAATCGCCCGAATTCTTGCAGGTGAACATGGCCGGGGATGATGTCGATGTAGGAGTTGACGACCGCGATAAAGGGTTTTCCCATATCAGCGTCGGTCACGCCAGTTGCTTTGAGCAGTGCTCTGTGGGGGGCTCGGTTAAAGCCAACTTTAATCTGCCGGGAACGCATTTAACCTCCGTTTCCGTTCAAATGAACTTGTCTAAACAAGAGAGCCACCCTCGGGTCGGGTGGCTCTCGCGTTATTTGTCTTCGTTTCGGTGTTTCTTACCTGATTCGGACCCTTTCAGCGGCCTTCCCAACCCCAAATTGGTTCTCAATAAGAATGAGAACCGCAAGGAGTACTACAATAATCAGCGAGAGAGAATAGGTTGGTTGCATGGGGTTTCCTAAATCGTTCTTATCATTCTAGCACGAAAAACTGATATGTCAATAGGGTAATTTTCGAAAATACACACGAATTTTACTGATTCGTTGGTTGGAATCCAAACCGAGTAAGAACTTCGCTTCCTTTCTCGGAGGTGACATAATCTATAAATAGCTGCGCAAGGGCGACGTTTGCACTGTCTGATATAGTGGCAATAGGGTATTCCGCGATGACATTCAGATGACTGGGAATCGGTATCTGGAGGACTTCTCCAGAAGCATCTCCGCTGACATCACTGGTGTAAACGATCCCGGCGTCAGCTTCTCCGAGCAGTATCTTCGTAAGGACTGACTTGACATTGTCTTCGTAAGAGACAACGTTCGCCAATACGTCTTGCTTGAAAGAAGTTGAATACCTGGCGTCTTGGGATGCCTTTTCGAGAAATTCCAGGCTGTACTTCCCAACCGGCACGGCTTCAGCGGCGAGAACGAGTTTGATGTTTACCTGGGCTAGATCGGTTAGGGTTTGGATTTTTGCAGGGTTTTCCAAAGGGGTGATGACAACGAGTTGATTGGTTACAAAGATTACGGCACTGCCTTCGGTGACGCGCCCATTTGCGACGGTTTCATTCATATATTTGAGATTCGCGCTGGCAAACACATCGGCTGGTGCGCCTTCGGCGAGCTGCTGGGCAAGTTGTTGCGACCCGGTAAAACTGAATTGAATGGTGACTCCAGGGTTTTCTTCTTCAAATAGAGCACCTATTTCTTCAAATGGCTCGGTAAGGGAAGCGGCTGCCAAGACTGTGAGGGTTGTCTCTTGGGTGGCGGGGAATGTCGAAGTACAGGCGGTTGCCAGTAAGATCAAACCAAGCAGGATAAAGCAAATCGTTTTTCTGTGCATGGATCAGTCCGGTTGTGGGGTAGTGCTTAGCAGGCGAGTCTGCCAGGGTGCAAGATCGATTGTCACCATCCGACTGGGTGAAATAGGAGTTGACGAGGGGATGTCGTAAATGTTGAGGAGGGTGGGCTCAAAGGGAAGTTGAACAGACGCTTTTACCGGACGCGCAGAGAGGTTGCCCATCACGACGAGGTTTTCAGTAGAGGTGTGCCAGTGCCACGCCAGGATGGACTCGGAGGAAGCATCCGAGGATAACTCTAAGGGTAAAGTGTTCCAGTTGCCTGTGTCCAGGCGGGCGTTTGTTAGTAAATCCAATAACTGCTGATAGAAAAACCGTGTTTCGGAATTGGGGGCTTCGGAAGGTCGCCGCCCCAGAAAGACAGGCAGGCGTGTCTGGCGACCTTCGAACTGTCCCTCGTGGAAAATGACCCCGCCAGGCAGTGTTGAGGTGAGGTATGCTGCGAGGGGTAATCGGTCAGGATCGAAAGCACTGGTGGCACGAGCCTCATCGTGATTCTCTATAAAGCGAATGAGATGGTCCGAGATAGGAGCCATCTTTTCCAGATGCGCTTTGAGCTGGAAGGGTTTAACCGCTTTGATTAGATCGTAGGTGACCTTATCGTAGCAATAATCAAATCCTTGCTCGATCAGTTCTGGTTCAGTATCCCAGTAAGCTTCGGCAATCCACAGGAAATCGGGGTGCGCCAGGCGGACCGATTGGATCAGTGCCGGCCAGAATTCATCTTTCGGCCGTGATCCTGCTCTTTCACCCCAGGTGGAACCGAAGATGCGATTGAACATGAGCATGGCCATGTCGCAGCGCAGGCCGTCGCATTGAGATGCGATTGTTAGAAGGGTATCTTCTACAGCTTCTCGAAGGCCTGGGTGGAAGGCGTTTAATTGAGCCACATCGGGCCAGGCTGGGAAATTAGGATCCTTTCCGTGAGCGATGATTGCACTGCCTGATCTAAAGAAGGATTGCGGATCGTGGGAAAGATCTTCGGGTGTGCCCTGGATGAAGTATTCTGGATGGTCGTTAATCCAGGGGTGATCAGGAGCCACATGGTTGGGAACGTAATCCAGAATGAGGCGGATACCGCGTTCCGCAAGTGCCTGGCGGGCAGCGGCCAGACCTTGCGGCCCGCCCAGGTTCAAGTCTACCTGGTAGCGCCGGACACAATACGGAGAGCCGACGACATCCTGCGGGGTGAAATCGGGTAGAGCGTGTCGAAAATCTGCAATTAGCCCGGCGTTTTGCAAGGCAAGTCGGATGCCATGCGGGCTACGTTCCCATACGCCCATCATCCAGACGACGTCTATTTTGAGTCCGGATAAATCATCCCATACGCTTGTAGGGACATTCCCAAGTGTGATAGGTCGATCAAATCGGTGACTGAGTTCGTTCAGCCAGACCCAGGTGTTGATTTCGTAGATCAAGGGATGGGAAGATAGGGCTTTCATCGGTCTTAGCACTCCTGAGGAGCTAACTATAATGATTGTATCGCAATCTGGGGTAAAATTTTGATACCACTCTGTTTGTCACCCTGAAAACATCAAGGATCTTTATGCAGGCAATAGTGCGCACACGGCTTCCAGTCAGCTTCGATCCGTTAATTATAATGAAGTCCCTGAGGGTGCGGGAAGGCTCCCAGGACGCTCGAGACCTGGCTCAAATGATCGAAGGCGGGCTTAGAATAGCAAATGCAAAGGCCCTGTATGGCTCGGCTGCTATTGAAGCGCGGGAAGAAGAGCTGGTTCAAGTGGATGGATTATGGTTCACCAGTCGGGTGCTCGTTCGTAACCTTGAAGAGACGGAGAGGGTCTTTCCGTTTGTGGTTACCTGTGGGATGGAGCTGGAGGCATGGGCGGATCAATACGAAGATATTCTCCAGCGCTATTGGGCAGAAGCGATTAAAGAAGAGGTTCTACGGTCGGCGATGGGCGCCTTTTATGCTCATCTGGAAAGCACCTTTCAACCAGGCCATGTTTCCACCATGAGCCCAGGATCATTAGAGAATTGGCCGATCAGCGAGCAGATGCAATTGTTTCAATTGCTGGGTGATACCGATGCAACGATAGGTGTTCATTTGACTGACAGTTTGTTGATGCGTCCAACGAAATCGGTTTCCGGCATGGTTTTCGAGCGGGGAGAAAGTTTTGCTAGTTGTGATTTATGCCCGCGTCTGGATTGTCCAATCCGTCGTACGCCGTACGATGAGACGTTATTTGAACGGGTCTATTGCCCGAAAGCCGTATAAATTCCCGCCTTTTCCAATACTCAGGAGATTTCAAATGGATATTCCTTTTCGAAGTAGCTCGTCTGGTTGTGTAGATACTCGTTCCAGCGGGTTTGCCAAATACCACACGCTGCCAGCCGATTCGATCCACCTGACAGGCGGTGGATTTTGGGCAGACCGGCAAGCCCTTAACCGCAAGGTTAGCCTGCGGCATGTGTATAGGATGTGTGAGATTACTGGAAGGATCAAGAACTTTAAGATTGCGGCTGGCTGGGAGGCAGGGGAGCATGAAGGCCTCCTGTTCAACGATTCGGATATTTATAAGTGGCTGGAAGGCATGGCCTGGGAGTTGGCCCGTAAATCCGATCCGGATTTGCAGCGGATGGTGGAAGAGGCTATCTCGGCGATTCAAGCTGCACAGATGCCAGATGGGTATTTGAATACGTTTATCCAACTAAAAGAACCGCTGAAACGATGGGCGAATATCACGGATTGGCATGAGTTGTATTGCGCGGGCCATTTGTTCCAGGCGGCGGTGGCGTTTAGCCGCGCATTGGGAGATGGGCGATTGCTTGAGGTCGCCTGCCGCTTTGCCGATTGCATCGACTCTGCCTTTGGCCCGGGAAAGATCGAGTTAGCTTGCGGCCATCCAGAGGTCGAAATGGCCCTGGTAGAGCTGTACCGTGAAACCAGAGAGACTCGTTATCTCAGCCTGGCAAAGTTCTTTATCGATATCCGAGGGTACAAAAAGCTCAAGCAAGGCTGGGCCGCATCGGATTATTATCAAGACCACCTGCCGGTGCGCGAGGCGCCCGAAGCGGTTGGGCACGCGGTTCGACAGCTTTACCTGGCGACTGGCGCGGCAGATGTTTTCCTGGAAACCGGAGATCCCCTTTTGTTTGCTGCGATGGAACGTTTATGGCAGGATGTGACCCGCACAAAGATGTTTATTACCGGTGGGGTAGGCTCGCGGCACCAGGGTGAGGCGTTTGGCGACCCGTATGAGCTGCCAAGCGATCAGTGTTATTGCGAGACTTGTGCAACAATCGCCAGCCTGATGTTCAACTGGCGTATGCTGCTGGCGACAGGCGAGTCTCGCTTTGCTGATGAAATTGAGCGCGCATTGTATAACGGAATTTTGAGCGGTTACGCTCTAGATGGTAGACACTTTCTGTATGTCAACCAATTGATGATTCGCGAAGCGCGCTTCGCTCGATTCTCTACAGAGGTTGATGGGCGCGGTATGACCGGGCGGCCGGAATGGTATTTATGTGCCTGCTGCCCGCCAAATGTAACCCGCTTGCTGGCGTCTATTAACCATTATTTCGCTACCGTGGATCCTGCTGGGATTCAGATTCACTTATATGGTGGGGCGGAAATTAGCTCCGATCTAGGAAAGATGAAGATGTCCACCCGATATCCCTGGGATGGCGCTGTGAAGGTGGAGATTGTCGAAAGCGGCAGTTTGGAATGGACGCTGGCATTCCGAAAACCGGGTTGGGCTCAAAACGGGAATATTCAGGTGAACGGTCATGCGGAGGAGGCAAAACTTTCGCCTGCTGGATATTGGGAGTTGCGTAGACAATGGAAGGTTGGAGATGTGGTGATCTTGCAACTGCCGGTGGAGCCTTTCCTGGTTACTGCCAATGGACGGGTGGACGCGGTGCGCGGAAGTGTTGCCATTCAACGTGGTCCGGTGATGTACTGTTTGGAGGCGCATGACCAGCCGGCAGGAACGAACCTGTTGGATGTTGCGATTGATCCAAACGCCGCGTTGGAGAGTGAGTGGCGTTCCGATATCCTTAGTGGTGCTGTTTTCGTCAAGGCCAGCGGTGTTCTTATGGATGGAGAACAGCCATTGTATCAACGATTGGATCAGAACCGGCCTGATGGCAGACCAGTTTCCCTCACGGCGGTCCCCTATTATGCCTGGGGCAACCGCGGACTCGAAGCCTTCCGGGTGTGGGTTCCGCTAAAAGGGTAGGAGAAACAGCATGAGCATCCCGGCGGATTATGTCGAGCGCGTCTACGCGGGCGTGCTTGGCAAAATCATTGGCGTGTATTTGGGTAGACCATTCGAGGGTTGGTCTTACGAACGGATCATGGCTGAGCTGGGCGAAATTTGGTATTACGTTCACGAGCAACGCGGCGTGCCCCTGGTGGTCACGGATGACGATATATCAGGCACGTTCACCTTCATTCGTGCTCTGGAAGATACCGGCTTTCCTGCTGAGATCACCCCACAGCAAATCGGCGAGACCTGGCTGAACTACTTGATTGAAAAACGGACAATCTTGTGGTGGGGCGGAGTCGGGAATTCGACCGAGCATACCGCGTATATTCGCCTGAAGAATGGAATCCAGGCGCCGCAGAGTGGTTCACGAGCACTCAATGGTCCTATTGTCTCGGAGCAGATCGGCGCGCAGATTTTTATCGATGGATGGGCGATGGTTTCGCCGGGCGACCCAGAACGAGCCGCGGAGTTGGCCCGAAGGGCAGGGAGTGTGAGTCATGATGGTGAAGCGCTGTATGGTGCGCAGTCTTTGGCAGCCATGGAGGCTCTGGCCTTTACCGAGAGCAAGATCGATCACCTGCTGGATACAGCTATGCAAGTAGTTCCTGATAACTCGGTCATCCACGGGCTGATTGGCGATGTGCGCGAGTGGCATGTCAAAGACGGAGACTGGCACAAGACTCGTCGGCGGATAGTGGCAAAGTACGGTTATCACCGCTACGGGGGTGGGTGCCATATAATACCGAACCATGCGTTGATCTTACTGGGCTTGTTGTACGGTGAGGGGGATTTCCAGAAATCATTGATGATTTGTAACACTTGCGGATGGGATACGGATTGCAACTCTGGAAATTTGGGCTGTTTGTTGGGCATCCGCAATGGGCTGGCAGCTTTTGAGGGAGGGCCAGATTGGCGCGGCCCGGTGGCGGATCGGTTGTACTTACCAAGCGCTGACGGGGGACGCTGCATTACGGATGCAGTTGCGGAGACTTATGCGCTGGTAAATGCTGGCAGGAGATTGGCTGGTCTGGAGCCGGTTGCGCCAAAGAACGGCGCGAAATTCCACTTTGAATTGCCAGGAAGTCTGCAAGGGTTCAAATCGGCACAGTTGAGCAGCCTGACAGCGAAGAATGTGGCCGGGCATAGCGTAAGCGGATCACGCAGTATGGAGATTCGGTTCCCTCCTACCGGAATCGATTCGCCGCAGCGCATTAGCACCCCGACTTTCTTCGCGCCTGAAGCTTTACAGATGCCGGGCTATGAATTAGTGGGTTCGCCCACTTTATACTCGGGGCATGTGATCAAAGCGCAGCTTTCTGCGGACGAGTACAATCCTTGTGCGGTGGATGTGCGCATGTTCGTGCGTTTTTACAACGGGGAAGACCGTCTGGCTTCATTGGGTTCTGAGGCGCATAATCTTCATCCAGGAGCAACAATGGAACTTAGTTGGGTCGTGCCGGACACTCAAGGTGGACCTGTATCTGAGGTAGGTTTGGAAATTTTGCGCAGCCCAGAGGGAGGGAAGATTTATCTCGATTCTCTTACCTGGAATGGCGCTCCGCGGACACACTTTTTCAGGCCGCTGGTCGAGCCAGATTATCCGCGAGCGAACGCCTGGCGGAAGGCGTGGGTGAACGGTGTGGAGAGTTGGGAGCCTTGGGGGGCAGCTTTCCGTCTGATTCAGAACACGGGACGGGGATTACTCAGTACCGGCACGCGCGGTTGGCAGGATTATCGAGTGCGGGCATTTGTTACCCCGGCGCTTATTCAGGCTGGTGGTATTGCGGTGCGGGTACAGGGGATGAGACGATATTATGCACTTCTGCTAACCGATTCTGGTAAGGCAAGGCTGGTGAAAGTGTTGAATGACTCAGAAATACCATTAGCCGAGATAGATTACAGGTACGAAGCGTGGAAGCCCGTGGAACTGGAGATTGAGGCGCAGGGCAGTCATATTCGAGGATGGGTGAGTGGTATGCTGCTGGAAGCTACAGATAGAGATTTGGCGTCTGGTGGCGCCGGCTGGGTAGTGGAGGTCGGCCATTTGTTAGCAGATGAAATGACTGTGGAGCCCGTTTAGTATTCCTGCCGCATTTGCCCGAAGAAAAACAACTCGCCGAACTTTGCGTGTATCCACCAAGATTGGCGAGTTGTTAGTTGAAGTTAGTCAGGAAGGTCTCGATCTCGACTCTCGATGGAATGGAGGTTTGTGCACCCAGGCGGGTGACAGCGATTGCCGCGGCGGCAGAGGC
>JAEXTI010000523.1 GCA_023406965.1 Chloroflexota bacterium | reverse complement strand
TGCTGCGCTGGCCTGGATGGAAGCTCTGGCTGCCCGCCAAGGCGCTGACGAGGCCTCATTGCAAATCACTGCCCCCGAGGATCGTTCAACCGAGACTCCTGACTGGATCAAAGCACAAGGCATAGAGGAACCCGTTGTCGAGGCGCAAGCCGAAGTCGAAACGCTTGAATGGATGAAAGAAGTTGCTTCCAAGGAAACGCAAGTCGAAGCAACGGCCGAAGAACTGGCCGAGTCCGCTGAAGAAGCGGTCGCAGAACCCGCCGTTGCGCCCGATTGGCTCCAGGAAGTTCAACCGATAGGCGAAGCGACAGTCGTTGAGGAACAACCAGCAGCAGCCGCAACCGCCGAAATGGGAGAAATGCCCGAGGATCTGGACGCCGCTTTGGCCTGGATGGAAGCACTGGCTGCCCGCCAGGGCGCCGACGCGGCTTCACTGCAAATCACCGCTCCCGAAGATCGCTCCACCGAGACTCCAGACTGGATCAAAGATCTCCCCACAGAGCCTGTTGCCGAAGTGAGCGATTTCGTTGCGGATGCAGTAGAAGAAGTTCCCGCCCCGGATGTGTCGGGCGTTGAAGTGGTGGAAGTAGCCGCGGAGACACTCGAAGCAGAAATCGAGCCTATGCAAGAGATACCGGAAACCGTGGCCGACGAATTCCCTGTTGAACCCGCCCTCACCCTGGAAGACACCCAGCCTACTCACCCGGTTCAACCGGTCGAAACCACCGAGGTACCTCCGGCTGAAAGTGTTGCCGACGAAGACTTTGCCTGGCTCGAATCTCTGGCAGCTCGCCAGGGTGCTGACGAAGCTACTTTGGTCACACCCGCCGCTGAACGGGAAGAGACACCACCGCAATGGGTTACCGGCACGCTCAACGCCGCCACCTTGGAACAAGCCGAAGCCCAACGGGCAGAAGCCGAAAAGCCGGACGAGGCGATGCCCGAATGGCTTCGCACCTATGATGAACAGCCCACCACAGGCGACGCCGGCCAACCTTCCGCCGAACCTATCATTGAACCAGAAGCAGTTCCTTCGGTAGAAGACCTCCCCGACTGGCTAAAAGCAGACGTTCATACGCAAGACCAGCAAGTCGACACTTGGCTGGAGAGTCTGGAAGAACCTGCTGCCGCCAAGGTCCCAGTGGAAGCCGAACCCGTTCCGCAACCATCTGAATGGATCCAAGAACCAGAATTCACTGCTCCAACACCCACCTATGCCCCCGCTGAACCCGGAAGCGTCCTGGCTCAGGCAGAAGAAGCTCTGGCAGGTGGAAACCTGAACGCTGCGCTCGAGCATTACAACCAACTCATCAACGATGGGTCCAACATCGAAGAAACTATCCGTGACCTGCGCGACGCCCTGTATCGCCACCCCGTTGATGTCTCTCTCTGGCAGACTCTGGGCGATGCCTACATCCGTAACGACCAGGTTCAAGACGCATTGGACGCCTACACGAAGGCGGAAGAGCTGCTTCGCTAATCAATAATCCACCGGGGTGTCAAGAACATCCCGGTGGGTTTTATATCACTGATCATTGGAGAACCACATGGAACGAACTTTTGTTATGCTAAAACCCGACGCTGTCCAGCGCGGCCTGATTGGCGAGATTCTCTCTCGCCTGGAGCGCCGCGGATTGAAATTAGTTGCCGCAAAATTTATGTCTGTTGATGAAAAATTCGCTGAAATCCATTATGGTGAGCACAAAGGCAAGTCTTTCTACGATGGCTTGATTCGACACATCACCAGCGGTCCTGTCCTGGCAATGGTTTGGGAAGGTCCTGGAGCCATTGGCGCTGTGCGGCAAACGATGGGCTCCACCCACCCCACCGAAGCCACTCCCGGCAGTGTGCGCGCCGACTTCGCTCTGCTAGGTCGCCGCAACCTGACCCACGCCTCCGATGGCCCCGAAACCGCCGCACGTGAGATAGCCCTCTGGTTCAAGCCCGAAGAACTCGTCGACTGGGAACGCTCGACTGATCGTTGGATCGATGTATTTGATTAAAAGCCAGACCAATTTCTTGACGAATTCCGCCCCCCATGATAAACTATCACTCGTTCGGGGGCGTGGTGTAGTGGCTTAACATGCGGCCCTGTCAAGGCCGAGACCGCGGGTTCGAATCCCGTCGCTCCCGCCTGAACAACAAAAAGATCGCGAAAGCGGTCTTTTTTGTTTTCCTCGAACCTGTGCGGTCCCACAAGATCGATCGCAAAGATACAAATTTCCGGCATTTATCCTGTTGACACAATGCCTTATTTTCGCTACAATCTTTACATCGTCAAGATTTGGGCGGGCATTACTCTTCAAATTCTGCCGTACCCCGGGGGACTTGATCACAAAACCATCCCGTTTTCTAACCCAGCACCGTCATTCTTTATAACTCACTCAGGAGAACATAATATGCGGCGTTACGGCTTTCTTCTCGTCCTCGCGCTTCTATTGAGTGCCTGTGCCCCAACTCAGGTGGCCGTTCATCCACCAATAACCGTATTTTATGCGGGACGAGATGGCGGAGTGAAAACAGCTCTCGATCTGGCTGTTCAATCACACACCGTTCAACTGGTGGAGGATATGGACTCTGCCCAGGTGCTATTGCTCAATGGGCAGATCCCCAATGCCGAGCAAATATCCACACGGATAGAATCTGGCGTTGGGCTGGTTCTAGTCATGGGACCTGAAATCACGTCGCAAGCGGCTTCGACCCTGCTCGCGCAAGACGTGACTCTGGTGCCCGCTGATGAAGGAGCCAGCCTGACCAATGCCGCT
Organism: Chloroflexota bacterium; assembly: GCA_023406965.1. Next base: position 1,657 of record JAEXTI010000523.1, on the reverse strand, counting down.
AATATAAGCGACCCCTTGTTAACCGAAATTATGTGGAACAGTGCTCCGCAAGTCCGTGAAAGGCACATCACTCAGTTTCCAGGTGGGCAGCCGCTCGTCAGCGCTTATGAAAATGGCGAAGCTATCTTGCAGCGCGCATCACCTCAAATTTATGTGTTCTCCGCGTTTTTGGGTGATGATAATCCGCAAATCCAGGAATGGCCTTACTTCAATTACTTGATCTACCATCTCACAGCTCGAGCCGCTGGTGTGACGCCGCTCTCGTTTGCCGATTATCCAGCTTCACCCGTGCCCCATCTCTCCGACTGGAGGATTATTTTCCTGTTTTTATGTGGAGTAGTGCTGGTCACTTTCACGGCGTTCACCATCATGAAGCGCTACAGCCGCAAACACCCAGAAGCGTTGGATGCGCTCATTGCTGATGAAATGAAATTCGAATCGCGGGAACAGGGTACTGCCTGGGAAGATATCGGATTCCATCGTCCGCTCTCCGGTTTGCTCGTCGGCATGAGTCTGGGTGTCGTCCTGTTTATCCCGCTCATTATTTACCAAAACTTGATCCTACCCCAGTTCATTTTGCCATCCGCTCAAGCAATGGGGATTTGGGGCCGCGTGACGCAGTTTTTCGGATTGACCTGGGTTATTTTCGACATGGGCACTGCAGCAGCCTCGATGAAATTCATGTCGCAATATCGAGTCTCAGACCCCCGGCGCGGCATTAAGTACATTCAACTATACGTTTGGTGGCAAGCTCTTTCCGGCGCATTTCAATTAGCTTTCATCGTGCTGGCAACCAGCACGGGCGTGGTGCGCTCGCCATATTCGCTTTATGCCTGGAGCATCATCATTCACTCGCTGATCCAAATTCCCGGGTTCTACCAGGTGATGCGCAACACGCTGAACGCTTTCCAGCGCAATGACTATGCCCGATACATGGACACCGCCTATTCCATCGTAGCGCCGATGATTGTCCAGCCGCTGCTGGTGCCTTTGTTCTTCTGGTGGGGACAGCAGCACCCTCAGATCGGCGCAGCGCTGGGCGGCGTGATGGGCATGGGCGCGGCTGCCTATGCGTTGGAACTACTCATGTTCTTTCTGGGCCTGTTTCTCTACCGCCGCATTGGCTATAAAGCCAGTGTCCTTTTCATGGCCCATTTTGACTGGAGCATTGTCAAAGAAGCCTTCCGCTTTGGTGTCTTCGAGATGCTGGGCGGAATGTTGGGAGCAGGCGGCGCGGCGGCTGAGATTTGGATCACCCAAACTCGGTTGGTTAATTACACCGAAATCTGGGGTAACTGGGCTTTGGCGCAAAACTTTGTTTTCGCCTTCACAATTTCGACGAATCTATTCGATGGCGTCATGACCGCGATTTCAGAGGCAATCTCCAGCGGCCGCAAACTGCTCAGCCAGTATTACACCGTGCAATCGTATAAATGGGGAGCAATCGCCAGTGGATTCTTGGCGGCAGTACTTCTGGCTGTCGCGCCTCGATTTATTATCGGCTCATCCGGGCCGGAATTTCAACGCGCGGCCGTGTACGCGGTCCCATTGATTCTGTGGGGGGCCATCCAATATCCTGCCTGGCTGAGTGATAGCGTGTTTCTCGGCTCGAACAAACCTTTCATCCGGGCGTTGATGATCCTCGGCGAGCAGACGA
>JAEXTI010000057.1 GCA_023406965.1 Chloroflexota bacterium | reverse complement strand
TGCGAGCGCTGGTCGGGGCCGTAGAGGATGCTGGAGAGGATGCCCAGCCCGTCGGCCATGAACATATCCCCGGCTTTGAGCACCTGCTCTTGCCCGCGCATCAGGGTGTACTGTTCCGTTCCCTGGGCCACATCCAGCGTGACCGGCAGTTGTACGCGCTCCAGGTCGTGCCCGGCGGTGAGCATTTGATTCTTGATCTCCGCCATGAACATAGCCTCCACCAGCGCCGCCACGCTGGGAATGGATTTGCCTTTGAAGGCGATCGACTCAAGCTGCAACTGGACGTGATAGGTTTTCTTGAAAGGCTTGTAATACGCGTTGTAGGCCTGCACGGTGGGCAAGGCTTCGATCTCGGCGCGGCCCAACCCGGCGAAACGGTCGCGCAAAGCGGTTTCCAGGGCCTGCTTGCTCGCTTCCAGCCCGGGATGCGCGGCGGGGTTGCTTGCTCCGCGAACGGCTAAAATTCCGGCGCTTGCGCCGGGGTAAGCGGCCCGCCAGGCGGGGGTGGTGGTGAAAAAGTTGGATGGCATGGAAAACTCCGTTCAGATAGTGAGAATGCGTCGGTAGAGTTGGACCAAATCTTCGTCCAGACCCGGCGTTTGTCGGTTGAGGTGCTCTATAGTTGCCGCGCCCCCGGCATAGAACGCCGTGCGGTCGAGCGTTTCACGGGTGTCGCTTCCGGCTAGCGGCAGGTCCCACGCCGCGCGGATTTGGTTTTCCAACCGCCGGGCGAAGCCTTCTTTCCACTCTTGCCAGGTCAGGTAGGCAAAATCATCCTCGGTCAGCGCGGCGCGCAGATCGGCGCGCAGGGCGGCAACCTCCTCGCCGGAGGCGTCCGGCAAGGCAGCCAGCAGCGCGCGGTAGACCTTCCCAAAGTTGGTGTCGGCATAAGGGAAGGGATAGTTGATTTCCCACATAAAATCGCCGCGCTCCTGGGCCGCCCGGGCAATGCCCAACTCGGCGCGCAGAACGGGCTCACAGGTCTGCCACTGGTAGCAGTGGGCAAACTCGTGTATCATCACCGCGAACCCCTCCGGCTCGCCGAAAACCTCCGCCGTGACCACGCAAGCCGGGCGATTGCCGTAAAAATCCAGCGGGAAGGCCGCTCGCACCCCTTCGGGAATGGGCATGGGCGCGGGGGCGCGGCCCACCTGAAGGTAAGGCTCTTCCAGGCTGGGCGCATCAAAAACCAGGAAATGCCCCGCTTCCACAATCGCCACCGGGTAAGGCTGTGCCAGCAAGGGGTGCAAATCTTGCACGCCGCGCTGCCGTTCTTGCAGGTCGATCAACGGTTGCAGGTAGTTCATAGGGCAGCCGCCGGCTTCAGCGTGGCAAAGAAAGCCGCCGCGGCGAACGCCTCGCCGTGACCGGGGTAGATCGTTTGCAGGGACAGACTGCTCAATTTCTCGATGCTGGCGGCGGCGCCTTGGGCGTCGTCGATGATCGAGTTGAGCGCGGGCTCTTTGGTGTTGTCGATCAAATCGCCGCAAAACAGGTCGCCTTGCGCTGTCAGCACCCCAACAGAGCCCGCCGAGTGCCCGGGGATGTGGATCACGCGGGCAACCAGGCCGTAATCGGCCAGGCTGAATCCGTCTTCCAGCGCAATGTCTGGGGTACAGCGCTGGGCTTTGCCGAAGCCAAACATCGGCGGGGCGATCCAGCGCAAGAACGCGTTCGCATTCTTGCGGTTGGAGAACATATCCCCGCGCTCCAGCATGCCCGCGTCGCCGGGGTGCATGGCGATTTTTGCGCCGTATTTCTGGCGCAGAAATGCGGCATTGCCGGTGTGGTCAAAGTCGCCGTGGGTCAGCAGGAACAATTTGAGGCTGCCCGGCGCGCAGCCTGCATTGTCCAGCGCCCGTTCCAGCGCGATGCGCTGCTGCGCGGGACCGGTATCAATGAGGATGCAGCCTCGATCGGACTGGATCAAATAGCAGTTGACCGTTCCCAATTTCAGGATCAGGTCGAGGCGGATGGTTTGAATGACAGGCGCCATTTTTTACTCCTTGACCTTGGCGTACAAAAACATATCGATGATCTGCCCATCTTTGATGGCATTCTTCCTCAGGCGCCCTTCCAGCGTGTAACCGGCTTTCTCCAGTACTTTGCAAGAGGCCTGGTTATGCTCGTAAGGCTCGGCGTAGATGCGCACCAGCCCCAGGTGCTCAAATGCGTACTCGGTGATCCGGGTGACCGCCTCGCTCATGATGCCTTTGCCCCAGTAAGGCTCCGCCAGCCAGTAGCCCATCTCGGCGGTCAGACGGTGTACGTCGCTGTTGATGCTCAGGCCAATCGAGCCAATCGCTTCTTCGGACGTGGCAATGGCGAAGAACGCCGGGCGCTGGGCCGCAGCCTGGATAAATGCCCGCCCGTTTTCCTCAGTGTAAGGGTGCGGAAACCCGTCGCGCAGGTTCAGCCAGATCTTGCGATTGTTGGCGTATATCACCAGGGCGGGCAGGTCATCGGCGCGCCAGGGGCGCAGGCAGCCAAAGGTCGTTGGGAGGGTGG
>JAEXTI010000462.1 GCA_023406965.1 Chloroflexota bacterium | reverse complement strand
AGCCCGCTCCCCCTCCGGCGTCTCCCGAACCCGTCTCCGAAGTCTCGCTCGAATCGGACGAGCCGGAAGATGAGATTGAAACCGTTGAGGAGAAAATCGAGGTTGAAGAGCCCCCGGTTCCCTCTGCCGAAATCCCCTACATCCCGCCCGTCCTAGCGGAAACTCCCCCCGAATCAGGCACTGCCCAATCTATTTTTATTGAAATCGGTCAAACGCTGCGCAAGCAACGTGAAACGTTAAGCCTGTCGCTGCAAGATGTGGAGAAGTTTACCCACCTGCGATTACACTACCTGAAGGCCTTGGAATCAGGCGCCCTCGACCAGCTTCCCTCCCCGGTGCAGGCTCGCGGCATGTTGAGCAATTACGCCACCTTCCTCAACCTCGATAGCGAAGCGCTCCTTCTCCGCTTTGCCGACGGGCTGCAAACCCGCCGCCTGGAACGTACCGTTCCCGTCAAGTCCGGAGGCCGCGCGCCCGTCCGCGGGGCAAAGCCCACATCGCCTCTTCGCCGCCTGGTGACTCCGGACCTGTTGTTTGCTGTAGCCTTGCTGGCCGGGTTGTTTGCTTTGCTGCTGTGGGGCGCGTCCAGCATCGGTATGCTTGATTCCGAAGAGGCTTCTGCCACCCTTCCCTCTGTCGGCGAAGTTCTGCTCACCACCCCCTCCGACACCCCTCTCGCTTCACCTACCTTCGACGGAACGCCGCAAGACAGCGAGGCAACCATCCTACCGACCGAAGTAGCTCCACAAGACACTCAACCGACCATTACCATCGCTCCCATCAATTCCGATCCGTTACAGGTCTATGTGATTGCCAGACGAAGGGCCTTTCTGCGCATCATCGTCGATGACCAATTGAAGTTCAACGGGCGGATCATCCCCGGCAACGCCTACCCTTATTCAGGAAAGCAGCGCATCGAACTGATTTGCGGCAATGCTGCCGCCATCCAGGTTTTCCACAACCAGCAAGATTTAGGCTCCCTGGGTGTTGCCGGTCAGCCGGTCAGCCTGGTCTTCAGCGCAGAAGGGGTTGTCACGCCCACTCTTTCGATTACGCTCCTGCCCACCATCACGCCCCCGGCGACCGCCACTCCGCAACCCTCTCCCACCATGCCCACGCCGACCATCACGCCCTTCATTCCGTAACATATGCCGGCTAAATCAATGCCCGCTCCTTCAGCCCGCCATCTTCTCTTCTCCGCCCTGTTGTTGGGCGCGGTCGAATTTGCCGCGGCCGCCTTCATCCTTGCCGGCATTGAGCGCGACCCCAAAAACATTGCCTTCCTGGGCCTTTCACCCCAACGCCTGATCATCATCGCCTTTGCCGCACTTGCCGCCCTGGTTTGTCTGGGTGTGGCGGTGGCGGTTCTGCGCAAGCCCAACCTGACGGCCGCCTGGTTCGAGAAGCTTTCTAACCAGAAGCTGCTTCGGCGGTCTGTCTTTTGGGGGCTTGGGCTGTTGGCTTTGATCGGCTGGCTGGCCCTGGCTTCCCCCCCCTACCTATTCCTTGAGCAACAAGACTTTTTTATTCGCCTGCGCCCCATTCCAATCGCCGCAGGAGCGCTCGCTTTCCAGTTATTGGTGTGGGGATTGCTAAAACTCACGACTCAAAAAACCTCCCGTTTGCAAACCTTTATATCCAACAATCGCCCTTTCCTGCGCCTTTCCGCCTGGATTCTGGCCGGGCTCCTCGCACTGTGGGCATTCATTTCCGTCACCGCCATTGGTTTGATTCCGGATGATCGCTTTTGGAATGTACCCGGCATCCCCATCACTGGTTTTCAGTTCTTCGGCAGCCTGCTCCTGGTAACCGCACTGATCTTCACTCGGCCTGTGCGGCTGTCCCGTCGCTGGATCGATTTTTTGGCCTGCCTGGTCTTATTCCTGGCTGCCGGGTTATTATGGAACGCTACGGCCCTCAAGCAGCACCACTTCTCACCCACGCCCACCGGCCCCGATCACCAGCCCTATCCGGCCTCAGATGCTATCGTCTACGACGCTTCCGCCCACTATTTAATCAATGGCTACGGCATTTTCAGCAGCGGATATAGCGATAAACCCTTATATGGCGTCTTTCTCGGATTGCTTCACCTCCTCGCTGGAGAAGATTATTGGCTGCTCACCCTCCTGCAGGTCTGGGTGCTGGCCCTCATCCCGCCCGTGATTTACCTGATTGGCCGCTCCATGCACAGCCCGCCGCTGGGCTTCTTCCTGGCGGTGCTCATCCTCCTTCGCCAGCGTAATGCCATCGCCGGGTCGCATTTGATCGCCTCGGCCAACGTCAAATTGCTGGTCAGCGAAGTGCCCATGCTGCTGGGGCTGCTTTTCTGCGCCTGGATTTTGTTCAAATGGTGGAAATCCAGCCCTCGCTCCGCCAACCTGGCGGCTATGGCAGGGGGCATCATTGGCATCATCTCCCTCATCCGGCTGAATGCTATCCTCCTGCTGCCTGCTGCCATGCTCTTTGCATTGTTTCTCTACCGGGGTCAGATCAGGCTGTGGTGGAAGCATATCGCTCGCCTCGCGCTGGCATTTCTACTGGTATTCACCCCGGTCGTGCTCACCGGCACCGGCCCCGATGGAGTTCCGCTGCTAGTGTTCAAATTCATGGAAGTCATCCGCACCCGTTACCTGCCGGGCACTTCCTTCCAATTGACCGCCCCTCAAACCGCCTCTGCCGGAGTCTTCACCCTTCAGTCAGCCACCCTCGAGGCGCAGACTCCGGCCTACCAGTTCGTCCCGGCTCACTTCGCCCACAACCTGGTGGGAGCCATGCTGACTCTGCCCGATTCACTGGTCTATGACAATCTGGAAACGATGGCGAAACGACCCTATTGGATCGATGGAAACGACTGGGCCGGGCAGTTGCCAGCCAATCAAAGGGCCGCAATTGCCGTCAACCTGGCTCTGGTTGCCCTGGGGTTGGCCCGCAGTTGGAAGACCCACCGCTGGGCAGGGCTTGTCCCGCTGCTCATCTTCCTGGTATATAACACCGCGCTCAGCCTGGGACGCACGTCCGGTTCGCGCTATCTGGTACCCATCGATTGGGTGGTCTACTTTTACTTCGCCATCGGCATCGTCGAATGCCTCTCTTTTCTGGCGGCAGTCATTGCTCCGCGCCCCAATCCATCCCATCCTGCTCAGATTGCAGAGCCTGTCCCATCCCGCGCCGCGCCGCGTGCAAGCTGGCTGGTGTTCCTGCCCTTCGCCCTTTTCGGCGTGGGCATGCACATGGTCGATGACTTTATGCCCAAACGCTTCGCGCAGGAAGCAGCCTTAGATTCTGCTGCCTTGATCCAATCCTACCTCCCAGAAAACACGGCTTCTGCTGCAAGCTACTCCATTTATGCCGGGCAGGGACTATATCCCCGCTACGCGGGTGAAAAAACCGATCAACCGCACCTGGATTTTTATGTACTCAGCCCGGAGCATGGAGTCATCAACACCCGTCTCGTCCAGGTAAACAACCTTCAGAGCTTCCCGCCCGGTTCATATATTGTCGTGGCAGGCTGTCCAATTGTGGTCCCCGGCGAGCGGCCCAAAATCAATTTGGACGCGCACTTGATCGTGGTCATCAGCCCCGACTCAAATACTGTTCTTTATTCACAACCGAAACCCGACGATTGGGGTTGCAGGTAATTTTCTACACCACCACCATAATCGAGTAGACATCTACCTCAAGGCGCAGTTCTTGCCCCTCAATTGTTGCCGGTAGGAGCCGATCATGGCTCCACACCTCTGCCCGCACAGGCCGATCGAAGCGCACCGTCACAGCTTGCGCTTGCGAAGCATAATTCACTAAATGAACCTGGAGGGTGCCATCATGTTCCCATACCTCCACCAGTACTGGAGCAGCGGAATTCACCTTGACCCGTAAATCCTGCGGCAGCGCTTCCAACAAAGCCTTCCGCGCAGTTGGGTCCGGAAGGCGGAAAAACGGGCTGCCTGTGAACAGGCGCATGGCTCCCGCTCCATCCAGGAAGCGCCGAACCATCCGGCTGGCAAAGTAGCCACGAACGGTTTCGCTGATCACGCGAGTTGATAATCGCCGCAACAGCGGACTTCGATCTAACCACGACTCCCCGTCCTTGATCTGCCAGCCATCCAGGCGGGGCACTTCCAGAACGCCCACCTGACCAGGCAACTTCATTCCGCGTAAGTCGCGCAAATCGAATACCAGCAACGTCTTCAAGTATAAGAGATCATCACCAGGCAACACTGCGCGCCAGGGCAAGCCTGCCGACAACAAAGCCTGTGCACAGGCAAAATAAATTCGCGCCAGTTCGCCGCCTTTGTGCCACAAGCGCTCCTGAGGATAGAGCAGCCCAATCTGCGCCAGGTTGCGCCCGCCATTCAGCATTCCCGAGCGCTCATCCAACCACTGGTTGAACTTACCGATATCCAGGCGCACATCCGTGTAGCGCTCATCGGTCAACAGGGTGAAGTTGCCGTCCTCGTCCACAAACTCGGTACCTTTCACCACGCAACTGGCCCGGCAAGCGGACGCCTCGGCAATAGCTTGCAGCGATCGCCGCGCCGGGAACACCCGGTCAAAGCCAATACCTTTGTCGTAAGGATCCACACTCAAGGGAGTGTCGCCGCACAAAGCATGGGCGGTTCGCAGCGTCACGGCGTTGTTCACCAACTCCCCGGTGTCCGCGTTCCAACTTGGCAGCCCGTAATCCTCGATCATGATCACATCTTGAACCTGCGCCAACTGTCTCAGCTCGATTCCCGCCGTCACCGAGCTGGCCCGCATCACCGCGTCGAAGTCATTGACGCTCACCGGAACATCATGCTTCAGGCTCCTCGTGTACTCTGCCAGATCGCGCAGTCGGTGTGTCACCCGCTCTTGCCGCCAACGCAAGTAAACATCCGTTTCCATCCGTCCTGGGCGGATGACGCGCGGAATCTCTTGACCTACCGCCAGCCGGTAAGCCGCCCGGCACCGCTCGCAATAACAACCCGCCCCACCCAACCAGGCCCCGCCAAAGTGCATGGGCTGCCCGGCATGCCAGGGGTTATCAAAGAAGATGCCATCTGCGCCCCGCCGCAGCGCATCTGAAACACGCTCTTTCAAGTAGGCCAGCCAATCGGGGTGTTCCCAGCAGGTCATGTACCTGCCGGTGTAGTAAAAAATCTTACGCCCGTGCCAATCCTGGGCGTACCAGTCCTTTTCTCGGAAACTACCATCATAAACGCAATTCGAGCTTTGGATATACGCAAAAACCAACCCGCCCGCCTGGTGATAAGCTCGCGCAGCGGCCTCAAAAGACTCCCAATCGGCGCGCTCCACCTCGGGTGGAAATCCCCAGTTGTACATCAAATACGCCCAACGGCAGCCCGTTTCGCCAATGGCTCGTCGGGCGCCGTCCAGCGTGTGGGCCTGTAGATGGACGGACTCATCCACCCTGGCTTCCATGAATTTCAGCCGGTTCATGCGCACCGTGCCCTGCCCAGCCCACAGGTAGATCGGGCGGTGCTTTCCCGGCTGCAGCGACTCGCGCAGGGTCGGGTGATGCGAGATCAGCACGCTACCCTTCTTTAGGCTTCCACTTCAGCGTCACAGCGTAGTTGGCGTCTACCGCTGCGCGGGCTACCAGGAAACCACCCACCTCGCCAGAGGCTTTCAATCCAAAGGTTACTTCCACTTCACTGGGCTGGTCGGCCAACCCCTCGCGCATCTTCTTGACCAGCGACCCGGCCATCTTCCGCACGCCATCCAGCGAGGATTCAAATGAATGGACCTGCTTTTCGTTATCCTCCTCGCCGCGGCTGGAGGGAATCAAACTGGCCGAGCTTTTCGGCGCGTCCATAGCTTCTATATAAACTTCCGTGCCGTCTTCGAGCGTAAATGTCATGTAAGGCATAATGGGGTTCCTTTTTCCAACAAAATCGTTATTTCAACGCTAAAGTATAAACCGAATCCAGTTCAGGCCGCCCGGTCACCCGCACCAACAGGTCAAATTGCCGCGCGTCCGCCTCAGGTAGCGGCGCCTGACCTTGCGGGCCTTGCAGGTTGGCCGCCGCGGCCAAATCGGGGAAGCTCCATTCCAGCAGGCGAGTCTCCTGCCCATCCACGCGCATCCAAACACTCAAGGTCCCGCCGGTCAGCGGCTGCGGGGCATCGTTGAGCAGCCATACCTCAAAGCGAAGCGATTCTCCCACCCGCCATTGAAAATGCGGAATGCGCAGGCTGGCCAGGGCCGGGCGCAGCGCATCTTTCACCGCCGCAAAACCGAACTTTGGTCTGGCCGGCCAGGCCACAATGCTGCAGTTGGCCGCCGCGGGCCAGGGCTCATTGAAACACCAGTTGATCGCCATCGAGGCGGCTATCTTCTGCCGGCGCACCTCCTCAAACATGCCTTTCAGCACCTCGCCCTGGATCAGTTGGCTCTTCTCCACCAATTCCTCCAGGCTTTGCGAAGGTCCCAACAGGCTTTCAGTCACTTCTACGTTCAAGTGGGCAGAAAGCAGTGAACTGCCGTACGCGTGGTGCGCCACCCAGGCCGCGTCGGGCCGCGGTGGGAAGATCGACTCGGGCGGGATTATCTCGCGCAATATCTCTGCCGGAGCCATGCCGCCCGTGCAGCCAAACTCACAATAAGCCGTCTGGCTGGCTTGTTGGAACATCGGCCAGGCTTCCTGTTGGTGAACGTGGTCAAAAATGTAATACGGTCCATGCCCGGCCCCGTTCAAGGGCGAAGTCATGATGAATGGACGTTCGGGATCCATCTTCAGACAGTTGCTATCCAACAAACGCAGGGCCAGCGACTGGTCGGTCATCATCGACCAGTTGTTGAACAGCTCGTTGCCTCCGCACCACAGCACAATACTGGGATGGTGCTTCAACTTGCGGATGATGGAGCGCGACTCCTGGTCCAGGATGCGCAGGTAGTCTTCGTCATCGGGGTAATTGTTGCACGCTAGCGGGAACTCCTGCCACAGCATGATGCCCATCTCGTCGCACAGGTCGAAGAAATCGGTTTTCTGCACCGGCGCACCGCCCCAGCAGCGCAGAATGTTCATGTTTGCATCGCGCGCCAGGCCCAGCAGGTCTTCATAGATTGCCCGGTTCAGCTTGCCGGGGAAGATGTGCGGGCTGACCCAGTTGGAACCTTTGGCGAACACTTTGCGCCCATTGATCTCCAGCGTCATCGGCGCGGCGCTGCGCGTCATGGGGTAGCGGTCCGGTAAGTTCCATGCGCCTTCGTTCATCACCAGCTTCACGCGCCGAAAACCCACCCGCCGCTCCTGCCAATCCAGCACATTCCCGTCTTCTTCCATCAAAGTCATTCGGCTGGTATATAAAAGCGGCTGCCCCTGGTCGTGGGGCCACCACAACTGCGGCTTTTCGAGAACCGCATGGAATTCGGTTTTCTCCACCGCGGGCAGCACCTGCTCGATCACGCAATGGCCGGATGGATCCAACAGTTCCCACCTCACCATGCCGCGCAGCAGCCCTTCGACGCAGACCACGTCGCTGATCTCTGCCCGCTGCAAGTCGGCACTTAAGCGGTAATCTAGGCCCGTCTCAGCGATGATACAGCTCGGCCGTACCTCAACGTAGGTGTCTTGCCAGATGCCCAGTGGGATCAGGCGCGGGTGAAAATCCCACTTGTAACTCACCGCCGGCTTGCAAGAGTGATCGGCCTGGCTGCGCATCTCTTCCTCGCTGGCATTCTCACCCACCGAGCGTGACTTGGGCGCGGGGAACACGCGCACCTCCAACACATCCCCTGCCTCGGCGCGCCCGGTCAATTCCAGATCGAAGGGCGTGAACATGCCCTCCTGCGCGTGGATGATCTCCCCCTTCAGCAGCACCTCGAACTGGTAATCCACGCCGCCGCAGACAAAGAAGACTCGCTCGTCTTCTGTGGCATGGTGTTCGGGTACCCGGGTGCGGTAGGTCCAGTACACATCCTCCATCCACAGGTAATCCTTATAATGATCGGCGTAAGTGTAGGGAGCAAAATTGTGGGCAGCGGCCCAATCCAACTGCACAGCCCCGGGCACCTCCGCCGGAATCCAGGCTTCGAGCACCCCTTCATGTTGAGCGTGCATTCCTAGCTGCCAGTCGAGTGAGAATTGCTTTCTGGGCATTCTTTCTCCTTGGGTGGAAATATCCTAGCTAGAATTATATACCCGCTCCGCTCGGGTAGGTCGGATTGAGCGAATCATCCAATACTTCGAATAAGACGAGCCTAAGCGAAATCCGACGTTCCGAATAACTGCATGCAACCGGAGGGGTAATTCATGAATTGCCCCTCCGGTCATGCGGCATTCCATTGACAAATCCTCATCCCTCTGATATAAACACCCCCAATGAAACGCAACATCTCCCGAATTCATCATCATACCCACCTCCCCCCAGCCTGACCGGAGGTCGGTTGCGTTTGCGTATGCCTTGACACCAAACAAGCCCCCGGACACCGGGGGCTTTTCTTTTACCCAGGAGAACCCATGACCCAATCCATCGAACCTACCCCTATCCGACTTTCTTTGCCGTCCAAAGGCCGCCTGGCCGAAGACTGCCTGGACTTCCTGGCCGAAGCCGGGCTGAAGATCTATAAGCCCAACCCGCGCCAGTACGAAGCCACCATCCCCGTCCTGCCCGGCCTCACGGTGCTGTTCCAGCGTCCCGCCGACATTGTGGTCAGCGTCCGCGACGGCAGCGTTGATTTCGGCATCACCGGCATTGACGTGATCGAAGAGCGCAAAGGTGAAAACGGCCATCTGCTCATCCTGCACGACGATCTGGGCTTCGGCGCTTGCTCGCTGCGCCTGGCGGTACCCGAAAACTGGGCCGAGATCAACGATGTGCCTGGGCTGGCTGCCTTCGCCGCCACTCTGGGGCGTCCCCTGCGCGTGGCCACTAAATATCCCAACCTGACCGAAGCTTTCCTCTCAAAATTTGGCATTCAATCCACGCTCATCTATGCCGAAGGCACCCTCGAAACCGCTCCTTCCATCGGCTATGCCGACATGATCTCTGATCTGGTTTCCTCCGGCCAGACCCTGCGCGACAACCGCCTCAAACCCCTGACCGACGGGCTGATCCAGGCATCCCAGGCCGCGCTCATCGCCAACAAGCAGTCGCTCAAGAACAAGCCCGGTTCGCTGCAAATGGCCCGCACCCTGTTAGAGTACTTTGAAGCTCACCTACGTGCCGAAGACAGCCTGCACATCTTCGCCAACATGCGCGGGTCGTCGCCCGAAGCCATTGCAGAGCTACTATTCGCCCAGCCCACCATCGGCGGCCTGCAAGGCCCCACCGTCTCGCGCGTGGTCACCCGCGACTTGGACCCCAACTGGTACGCTGTGAACATCATCGTGCGCCGCAGCCAGCTCTTCCAGGCCATCACCGAACTGCGTGAAATTGGCGGCAGCGGCGTGGTGGTGGTGCCCGTCAGTTATATTTTTGAAGAAGAACCCCCGCGTTACGCCGCCATGCTTAAAGGACTGGCCGAATAACGCTTGCTCCCAAAGGAAAATCCCCATGCTCAAACAATATTCCGTCCCCGAAGCACAAAGAACCATCCTCAAACGAATCTCTCTCGATGATCAAACTGTCCCACCCGCCGTCCTCCAGCGCATCGCATCGCTGTTCGGCGAGCCGCTCAGCCCCTACCAGGCGGTTGAGCGCATTTTGGCCGATGTGCGCCGCGATGGTGACGCCGCCCTGCGCGAGTGGACCGTCAAACTGGATGGCGCCGCGCCCGACTCCTTGCGCGTACCGCCCGAAGAGTTGCACGCCGCTCTCGACGGGCTGCCCTCGGCCCAGCGCAAAGCCTTTGAACTGGCTGCCGAGCGCGTGCTGCGCTTCCACCAGGCCCAACCCGTCACGTCCTGGATGACCCAATCCCTGGGCGGCACACTGGGCCAGTACATCCGCCCCATTCGCCGCATCGGGCTGTACGTCCCCGCCGGGACGGCGCCGCTACCCTCCTCTGTGTTGATGTCCGTCTGCCCGGCCCAGGCCGCCGGGGTGAAAGAAATCGCCATCGCCGCCCCGCCGCAGCGCGGCCTGGGGCGCATCGCCCCCAGCATTCTGGCGGTGGCGGCCTTGTTGGGCATCGAAGAAGTCTACACCATGGGCGGGGCGCAGGCCATCGGCGCGCTGGCCTACGGCACCCAATCGGTGAAGGCGGTAGACAAGATTTTTGGCCCCGGCAACCTGTTCGTCACCCTGGCCAAGAAGCAGGTCTACGGCGTGGTGGGCATCGACGGGCTGGCCGGGCCGACCGAAACGATGGTCATTGCCGACGAGACCGCCAACCCCGAGTGGGTGGCCGCCGACTTGCTGGCCCAGGCCGAGCATGATCTGCTGGCTTCCGCCATCCTGCTGTGCCCCTCCCAGGCCATGATCCAGGCTGTGCAGGCCGAAGTGACGCGTCAGTTCGCCCAACGCTCGCGCAAGGAGATGATCACCTCGGCGCTCAACGAGCGCAGCGGCGCGGTGCTCACCCGCGACCTGGATGAAGCCCTCGACCTGGCCAACGCCTACGCTCCCGAGCACCTCTGCGTGGCCACCCGCGAGCCCTTCCGCCTGGCCGAGCGGGTCACCTGCGCGGGCGGCGTCTTCGTCGGCGAGCACAGCTTTGAAGTCCTCGGCGATTACGTTGCCGGACCCAGCCACGTCATGCCTACTGGCGGCACGGCCCGTTTTGCCTCCCCGCTCAACGTCCTCGACTTCATCCACGTGGTCAGCCTGGTCTCGCTGGACCCGGCCACGGCGCAAACCATTGCCCCCGCCGCCGCCGAAATCGCCATGCTGGAAGGCCTCGACGCGCATGCCAACTCCGCGCGGGTGCGCCTATGAAAACCGCGCCCCGTTTTGACGATTTTCCGCCCTACACGCCCATCGAGCCTTTCGAGGTGCTTTCGGCCCGCCTGGGCATTCCAGCCGAGCAGATCATCAAGCTGGATGCCAACGAGAACCCCTACGGCCCCTCGCCGCGCGCCCGCAAGGCCCTGGCCGAGCTGCAATGGCCGCACATCTACCCCGACCCCGAAAACCGCTCGCTGCGCGAGGCCCTGGCGCGTTTCACGGGCGTGCCCGCCGAGTTTCTCATGCCAGGCGCGGGCGCGGATGAACTCATCGACCTGCTCCTGCGCGTGCTGCTCGAGCCGGGCGACTGCGTTCTCAACCTGCCGCCCACCTTCGGCATGTACCCCTTCGACACGCGCCTCAACGCCGGGCAGGTGATTGAAGTCCCGCGCCGTGACGATTTCTCGCTAGACCTGCCTGCCATTCAGGCCGCCGTGGCCGAGCGCAAGCCCAAGGTCATTTTCGTCACCTCGCCCAACAACCCCGACGGCCGCGTGGCAACCGCCGAAGAGATCGAGACGCTGCTCGCTCTGCCCGCCTTGCTGGTCATCGACGAAGCCTATATCGAGTTCACTGCGGCGGGCGGCAAGCTCGGCGAAGCTCTCAGCCGCATCACCCAGGTGCCCCGGCGCGAGAACCTGGTCGTCTTGCGCACGTTCAGCAAGTGGGCCGGTCTGGCCGGGCTGCGCGTGGGCTACGGCGCGTTCCCGGCCTGGCTGATGCCCGTCCTGTGGAAGACCAAACAGCCCTACAACGTCAACGTGGCAGCCACTGAAGCCGCCCTGGCTTCCCTGGCCGATTGCGACTTCCTGGCGGGCAACGTAGCCCGCCTGCGCGCCGAGCGCGAGCGCCTGCTGGATCTGCTCGCCGGGGTGCCCTACCTTCAACCCCATCCATCGCAAGCCAATTTCATCCTCTGCCGGGTGCTGGACCGCTCCGCTCGCGAGCTGAAAGACAGCCTGGCAGCACAAGGCGTGCTGGTGCGCTACTACGACACGCCCTTGCTGCGCGACTATATCCGCATCTCGGTGGGCCGCCCCGAAGACACCATCGGGGTCATCGCCGCGTTGAAGGGCGAGCCGCGACCGGCCCCCGCCCCGGCTGCCCGCCGTGCCCAGGTCTCCCGCGCCACCGCCGAAACCAGCATCAACGTCAACCTCAACCTCGACGGGACCGGCAAGCACGCCGTCGACACCGGCATCGGCTTCCTCGATCACATGCTGGCCCAAATCGCGGTGCATGGTCTGTTTGACCTGAACGTGACCGCCCGGGGTGACCTGCACATCGACCCGCACCACACCGTCGAAGATGTGGGTCTGACCCTGGGCGCTGCCTTTGCCCAGGCGCTGGGTGATAAAGCCGGGTTGGTACGCATGGCCTCCGCCGACGCCCCCATGGACGAGAGCCTGGCCCAGGTCTCGCTGGATTTCTCCGGGCGGCCCTACACAGTGGTGCAGGTGGATTGGAACGGCCCCGCTGTGGGCGGACTGCCCGTCTCGCTCTTCGCCCACTTTTTGGAGAGCTTCGCCCAGCAGGCCCGCCTCACCCTGCACGCCCGCGTGCAGTACGGGCGCGACGACCACCACCAGGTGGAAGCCCTCTTCAAAGCCCTGGCCCGGGCCCTCTCGGCTGCCACGCGCATCGACCCGCGGCGCACCGGGCAAATTCCGTCCAGCAAAGGCTCGTTATAACCCAGGAGACTCGCATGAAATACGACGCCATTCTCATCGACGCCGGAACCGGCAACTTGCACTCCGTGCGCAACGCCCTCGAACACCTGGGCTACGCCATCCGCGTCACCACCGACCCCGCCGATTTAAGCGAACCGGGGCGGGTGCTGCTGCCGGGTGTGGGGGCCTTTGCCGCCTTCATGGACGGCCTGCGCGCCCGCGGCCTGGATGCAGCCGTGCGCGAAGTCATCGAGCGCGGTGACCCGCTCCTGGGCATTTGCGTGGGCATGCAGGCCCTGTTCGAGATGGG